>NZ_JBIDAK010000017.1:0-94984 GCF_043202455.1 Kitasatospora sp. NPDC048194 | reverse complement strand
GTTGTCGGCCCTGCCCTTTCCCCCCCGTGGGGGCGCCCGGGGCACCACCCCCACCCCCCCCCCCCGGGGGCGGGGGGGGCCCCCCCCCCGGGGGCGCCCCCCCGACGGCGCATCACGCAGTGATTGCGACACCGCCCTCCAGCACCGCTGCGCCGTGCGCGCCCCGGCACGAGGTCGCCGAACGCGCCCTTGAAACCGCCCAACAGGGTCGCCAACGGTGTCACGGGGGGGAACTCAAGGGCGTGTTGCCGCAATGCGCGGCTCGCTGCATGCTTACCTGCCTACGTGAGGAAGGAAACCGGCGTAGCCATTGGGGTAGCCCTTTTCATTTCACTTTTTGTGTATGTCTTGTTTTGGGGCGTCTGGGGAATTGATAGCGTGCACAATAAATCCGGACAGGCGATGGCAACCATCGTTTCGGGAAACCGCGCGGCCATCGTTGCAGTAGGAGCGGGAATTGTAGCCGCCTTCGGGGCGCTAGCGACTGCGCGTGCCGCCCGGAAGACATGGGCGGTGCACCGAGATGGTCAGGTGACAGACCGCTATACAGCGGCCATCGAGCACCTGGCGTCGGACAATCAGGTGCAACAGCTCGGGGGGATTTTTGCTCTGGAGCGTATCATGCGAGATTCGCCACCAGATCAGCCTGCCGTTGCTGAAGTTCTAGCTTCATTTATCCGGAAGCATTCCCCTGCTAGCTCCAATCCTCCACTTCGAGTCAAGATCCCGGTCAAGGATCCAGTCCATGCGGCGCTGAGGATTCTGGTCCAGCGCCCGCTCCGTGACGAGGGTAGGCAGCTGAACCTCCGGGGGACAAATCTCAGTGGCATGGATATCGCCAATATTAACGCCAATCTCAAGAACGCAGATCTAATGGGTGCGGTGCTAGCCCATGCGCACTTGAAAGGTGCAAACTTCGAGAGCGCTAACTTGATTAATGCGAAGTTCTACCACGCGGACATGACGAACGTCATCCTCACTGACGCAGACATCAGCGGAGCAGACTTGAGCGACGTTCGCCGTGGCACGCTTACTGTCGATCAAGTGCTAAGGGCTCGCCCTTCCAGAACGACGGTCCTTCCGAAAGAACCTGCCGAAGAGTGGCTCGACCAACGCTTGGAAACGCACATCAAAGACCTTGACAGGGTCGGTAATCCTAAGCGGCCAGGTGGCCGGGGGGAATGTGGGTGCGAAATCCTTCGAGGATGAGACCTTCGGCTTCGCGTTGTTGTCGTGGACGCCGGTCCAGATCTTGTCCGCCTGGCCAGATGAGCGGTGCGCGCCTCGTCGCAGACTGTGAGTGGGTTGGGTGGAGTGTGGGCCAGCAGTCCGGGCTCCAGGCGGGTGTCGTCGATGGTCCACGACCTGCCTGCGCGCAGCCGCGTTCTGGCGCCGCGCGTGCCCCGGTGCCGCACGGCAGGCAGATCACCGGCCGATTGCTCAGATCGGCCAGCGGCACGCTCGTGCGGTCTGCGCGGTCGAGAAGCGGATCGCCAGGTGCGATAGCAGCGACCAGCGGAACATCGATCGCCGTCTGGCCACTCCGGGTGGGGTGCCTCCGTTGTGAGCCCGAGAACGGCGATATCGAGCTCGCCGGCCAGGGCCGCGGCCTGCATCCGCTCCGTGGTGTCCCCGGTGAGTGCCACCTCCACTGAGGGGCGGGCGTCGTGGAAGTCGGCGAGGAAGGCGCCGATGGCGAAGGCGTGGCCGGTGGCGCCGGAGACCAGCCCGAGCGTGACCCGTCCGTGCAGGAGCCCCGTGTCCGCCTCCACCGCCTGCTGCACCGCGTCCGCCGTGGCCAGTGCGGCATGGGCGTACGGCAGGACCGCCCGGCCCATCTTGGTCGGCGTCACCGACCGGCCGGAACGGTCGAGCAGACTACCGATGCTCTCCTCGCTCCTGCACGGCCTGCAGGACGCCATCGACCGCCGGGCCGGCGACCGCCCGGTCAAACCCCTGCACGACTTGCACGGTGGCGGGCCGGGGTGGTGAGGAGGAGCCGGCCGGCCGCGGCGGCAGGCTGGAAGTCCAGGACGCTGGTGAACGGGCCGATGATCCGCGCAGGGTGCGGTGGGTGCGGATGGCGCGGCGCCATTCACGGGTTGCGGTGATCGCGCCGTCGAACCAGGTCCGACCGCCGGGACGGTGGATGGTCAGCCGGTTGTCGTCGGCCAGGACCGCGGACCAGGCGGGGCGGGGATGGCGGTGTCGCGGCCGGACCAGCCCTCCTCGGTGACCAGCAGGCGGCTGGGGGAGGCGGGAACGACCAGCGCCGGGCGGCGGTCTGGCATCAACCGCGCCGGAGCGGCCCACCCGTGGCCGGGACCTTGGCCCGCCGGCTGTCTCCGGCGGACGCCGAGATCACCGTGGTCAACGCCGTGCCGGACTCCGTCCAGCGGCTGCGGCTGCACCGGCTCGCGGCCGGGCAGGCGACCGAGGATCGCCACCGTGCGCGGCACCTGCGCGTGGCCCGAGTCCGCCGTCGAAGCGGGCCGGGTGCTGTGCGCGGACGGCATCATGCTTCATGAGTTGTTGCAAACGACTGAACGCCTGAAACGCCCTCATGAAACACGCCGGGGGAGTTAGCAACGACGTCAAGCGCGTGGAATCGAGCGACTGCCCGATGTCCACCTGCGCGGCCCCGGTGGGCTCCGCCTGCCGGACCGGCAGGGCCAGGGGGGACCGGCTACCGGCGGCTCACCGGCCCAGGCCGGCGGCCTTCATCGCACGTCGGGCGAAGACCTCCTCGCGGCGGTCCGCCATCTGGCGCAGCGCATCCTTGCGGTCCCGTTTGGACAGCCGATCCAGGTAGGTGTGGCCGATGAGGTGATCGGTCTCGTGCTGCAGACAGCGAGCGAAGTAGCCGGTCCCCTCGATGACGAGAATCCTGCCGTCCATGTCGAACCCGCGCACCACAGCGTGATCAGTGCGGGGAACCGCCATGGCGGCACCGGGCACGGACAGGCAGCCCTCCAGGTCATCGACAAGTCGGCGGTCGCCCGGCTCGGGCAACTCCAGAACCGGGTTGATGATGTGGCCGACATGCCGGATTCCGTCGTCGTCCGGGCAGTCGTAGACGAAGAGCTGCACATCCACGCCAACCTGATTGGCAGCCAGGCCGGCCCCTTCGGCCACGTGCATGGTCAGGAACATGTCGTCGATCAGCGCCGACAACTCGCGAGTGCCGAACTCGGTCACCTCCCTGCACGGACGGTGCAGGATCTCCTCACCGACCACCGTGACCCGGCGAACCGAGCCCCGTTCAGCCTCGGGAGCCAGTGCCGGATAGGAATCGACGGGACGGCCCTGCACACGGACTCGCCGGTCGATACGACGGGACCCGTCATGGCGAACGGACATCGCTGCCTCCCCCTTCTGCGCACGCCACGCATGCCGCCGACGTGCCCTGGTCCTCCTCGCAAGGTCCCCTTGCGAAGTACTTTGCAAAGTAACAGACTTTGCAAAGTGACTGAAGAAGACCGCAACCCTCTGCGCAACCAGGCAAGCAACACCGGCGACGGGCTGCGCGAGCACGAGGTCCGCACAGCCCTGTTGGACCTGCTCGCCGAAGTCGGCAGCGCGACGGCGACCGAAGCCGCCGCCCGACTGGGCTTCAGCTCTGGACTCTGCTCGTTCCACCTTCGGCAGCTCGCACGCCACGGACACATCGAAGAAGCCCCCCGCACCGGGGGCCGCGCACGCCCCTGGCGCCTCAAGCAGCACGTCCCGAACGCCAATGCGCCCACGGCGGACCAGTTCGGAGACTTGACCAGAGGGCTGGAGGACGAGAGCTGGCAACGATGGTTGGCGCAACGAGACCAAGCGCCCTCCGAATGGCGCCATGACGAAGCCTTCAGCGCCGTCGCCTACCTGACTCCGGACGAGATGAGCCGGGTCGCAGACGTGATTCGACGGGTACTCACGACCTACCAAGACCGCGAACAACGCCCCCTGGCCCGACCCGAGGGCGCGCGACCGGTGGCCCTGATCACCCGGCTGTTCCCCTTGCTTCCCCCTGAGGCGGGCGACGAGGGCCAGGGCTGAGAATCCGAGGGCAGCAAGCTCGCGGTCTGACCGAAGACTGGCGGGAACTGCCATTCGGCCGTTACCGATGACCGAGCACCGGCGCAGGAAGTCGGGCCGGCCGACTTCCCGTGCCGGTGCTCGGGTGCGGCGGTGGCCGCCCGGCTCGGACGACGGCCCGGCGACGCCACCGGCGGCCGGCCCGCGATGATGCGCTGTGCCGCCGGCAGGCGCCGCACTCCCGTCGCCTCACCCCGTCGACGGCGTCTTGACCATGACACCGTGTGAGGCCCTGCACTGGGAGGCATCATGTTCACCATCGGAGACTTCGCCCGGCACGGCCGCGTGTCGGTCCGCATGCTGCGCCACTACGACGCGATCGGACTGCTGCGGCCCGCCCGCGTCGACGAGGCCAGCGGCTACCGCTTCTACGAAGCCGGCCAGCTCGCCCGGCTCAACCGCGTCATCGCCCTGAAGGACCTCGGCTTCAGCCTGCACCAGGTCCAGAGCATCCTGGACGAGCAGGTGAGCCCGGCGGAACTGCGCGGGATGCTGCGGCTGCGGCGGGCGGAGCTCGCAGCAGCGATGGCAGCGGATGCGAGGCGGCTGGCCCAGGTCGAGGCGAGGCTCCGGACGATCGAGAGCGAGGGACGCATGCCGTCCGACGACGTCGTGGTCAAACGCATTCCCGCGGTCCGGGTGGCCGAGCTGACCGGCACCGCCAGGACCGACGGACCGGAAGGAATCGGGCCGGTCATCGGACCGCTCTACGAGGAGCTGTGCCGTCGGCTCGCGACTGCGGGCGTCGCCCCGGCGGGCCCTGGCATCGCCTACTACGAGGCCTCACCGGACGGAGGCGAGGCCGTCACCGTCCACGCGGGCTTCATCGTCGCGGCGGAACCCCGGCCCGACTTCGACTTCGCGGTCGTGGACCTGCCGGAGGTCGAGACTGCCGCGACCTTCGTGCACCGCGGTTCGATGGACGAGGTCATGCCCAGTGTCCAGGCGCTGGCCCGGTGGATCGACGCGAACGGCTACCGCTCCGCCGGCTACGCACGAGAGCTCTACCTCGAATGCCCGGACGATCCCGACCAGTGGGTGACCGAACTCCAGGAGCCCGTCACGCGCGCGTGAACCCGGCTGCCGGATCCAGGACCATCCGCCGCACCTCACCGGCGCGGGTCTTCCGTACCGCGGCAACGCTGGCGGCCGGTTGGCGCGGGGGCCCGACGGGGTGGGTCCCCGCACGACGCAGGAGCAGGAAGTCGGCGGGGCCGACTTTCCGCGGGTGGCGGTCCTCAGGACTGGACGAGGAGGCGGCTGGCTCGGGGCGGTGCTGAGCTCGGATGTCCGCGCCGGCGCCGTGACTCGGGGGTGCCCCGTGCTGCCCCGGGCGCGGGCGTGGGCGGCTCCGGATGTCGGGGGCGTCGGCTAGGGTGCGACCCGGCCGGGCCCGTCCGTTCGCGGGCCGGCGCGAGGGGAGGGCGGCATGGGCGGCGGTGCGCGCGCGGGCGAGGAGCGGGGCGGTGTCGGCATCCAGTGGCTGGTGGACGCCGGCGGACAGGTCGACGGGGTGGTGTTCGCCCGGGGGATCCCGCCGGCGGAGTTGGCCCGCCGGATGGGGGCCGACCCGGCGGCCGTGAGCGGCCCGATCAGCGGGACGGAGATCTGGGGCCTGGACATCGAGGGCTACCGCCCCGGTGACGAGGGCGACGGGGTGATCCGGGTCGGCGAGGCGGCCGGCTGGGCCTTCGCGATCGAGTACGGCGACTCCACGGGTGGCGAACTGCTCACCGAGATAGCCCGCCACGGTGCCGAGGTGGTGCACTTCCGCCCGATGCCGGAGCAGCCGCCGGCCCTGCTCGACTACGCCCGGGACGGCGCGGTGCTGTGCGGCTTCGGGCTCGGCGAGGAGCGCTGGCGCTGGGGCAGGGAGCCCGACCTGCTGCTGCCGGAGCTGGTCGCCGCGAAGGTGCTGGAGGCCGACGGCGTCACCCCCTGCGGGTTCGGGGGCAGACCGTACGGGGCCGTCCGGCGCCGTGCCCTCGACGCGGTCGGACGGCGGTTCGGGCTGTGCCTGCCCCGCGCCGTCCTGGGCGAGCTCCGGCTGCCGGCCTACGTGGTGCGCGGCACGCCGGTGCTGGAGCCCGGCGCGGGCGGCCGGCGGTAGGGCCGCCACCGGTGGGCCGGTTGGAGCCTCACCCGGTCGGCCGGTGGCGGTCCCTTCGGCGCACGCCCTCCGTCCGGGGGTTCCGGCGGGCATCGCCGCGCGACGGCCCCTAGGGTCTGTGATGCGCCGACGGCGCCACGCGCCGGGGCGTACGCCGCCCGGCCGTGCGCCGGTGTGCTCCGCGCGCCCGAGAGCGAGCCGCCCGGCAGCCCCGAGAGGTGAACCCGAGAGGTGGACCGCTCCATGCACACCGTCGTCCGCGGCGCCGCCGCCCTCGGCCTGGCCGCACTTCTGCTCGCCCCCGCCGCGGGCTGCCAGAGCGGCAGCCGCTCCGCCGCCGAACCCGCGCCGACCTCCCCGGCCTCCGCCACCCTCGGCGGCCTGGCCGCCCAGCAACTCGCCTGGCACGCCTGCCAGGCCCCGAACACCGCCCAGGGCGGTGGCACCGCGCCCTCGGCGGACTGGCAGTGCGCCACCCTCAGGGCCCCGCTGGACTACGGCAAGCCGGACGGCAGCACCATCGACCTCGCGCTGATCCGCAGCAAGGCCAAGGACGACCAGCACCGGATCGGCTCGCTGCTCTTCAACTTCGGCGGCCCGGGCGCCTCCGGCGTGGCCACCCTGCCCGCGCTGGCCGACACGTACTCCTCCCTTAACACCCGCTACGACCTGGTCGGATTCGACCCCCGGGGAGTCGGCGCCAGTGCCGGGGTGACGTGCCTGGACGACCAGGCCATGGACGCCAACGCGGCGGTCGACGGCACCCCCGAGACGCCGGCCGAGATCAAGGCCCTGGACGACAGCAACGCGCAGTTCGCCGCCGCCTGCGAGCACAACTCCGGCGCGGTGCTGCCCTACGTGGACACCGAGAGCGCCGCCCGCGACCTCGACCTGATGCGGCAGGTGCTCGGCGACGGCAAGCTGTCCTACTTCGGCATCAGCTACGGCACCCAGCTCGGCGGCGTCTACGCGCACCTGTTCCCCCAGGAGGTCGGCCGGCTCGTCCTGGACTCGGTGGTCGACCCGACCAAGGACCCGGAGCAGAGCGCGCTCGGCCAGGCCCAGGGCTTCCAACTCGCGCTCGACGACTTCATGAAGGCCTGCGCCGCCCAGGCCGCCGAGGCCTGCCCGACCGGCGCCGGCGGCGCGGAGGGCACGACCCGGATCACCGACCTGCTGCGGCAGCTGGCGCAGTCGCCCCTGCCCACCGGCAGCGGGCGCAAGCTCACCGAGACCCTGGCCGTCACCGGCATCGCCGGCGCGCTGTACAGCCGGCAGACCTGGCCCGCGCTGGCCTCCGGACTCACCGAGGCCACGCAGCAGGGCAGCGGCGACACCCTCCTCCAGCTGGCCGACGCGCTGCTCGGGCGGGACCCGCAGGGGCACTACAACAACCTGAGCGCGGCCAACCGGGCGATCTCCTGCCTGGACGCCCGGCAGCGCTACTCCGACCAGGACGTCGAACAGCGGCTTCCGCAGTTCCGCGACGCCTCCCCGGTGTTCGGCACCTTCACCGCCTGGGGCCTGACCGGCTGCACCGGCTGGCCCGTCCCCGGCAAGGCCGACCATCCGGAGGTCTCGGCCGCAGGGGCGGCGCCGATCCTGGTGGTCGGAACCACCGGCGACCCGGCCACCCCGGTGGAGGGCGCCCGCACGATGGCGCAGCAACTCGGGTCGGGCGTCGGCGTCACCGTGACGCTGAACGGCGAGGGCCACGGCGGCTACAACACCGGCAACCCCTGCCTGAAGCAGACCGTCGACGCCTACCTGTTGGACGGCACGGTGCCACCGGACGGGACGACCTGCAGCTGACGCCCGCCGCGCCGGTGGCCGGGCGCAGGACCGTCCGCAGCCGTCCGGCGACGGCCCTAGCGTCCGGCCACGGCCCTAGCCCGAAGTGGACCAAAATGCAGAGCGGTGATTGGCCCTTCGCCGTGGTCCAATCGGCTCCTATGATCGTCGACGTGACGACGAAAACCACCAAGGTCGACTTCTACTTCGATCCCGTCTGCCCCTTCGCCTGGATCACCTCCCGGTGGATCCTCGAGGTCGAGAAGCAACGCGAGCTGGACCTCACGTTCAGGGTGATGAGCCTCTCCGTCCTCAACGAGGGCCGCACCGACCTGCCCGAGCGCTACCAGCGCCTGCTGACCACGGGCTGGGGCCCCGTCCGGGTCTGCATCGCCGCCGCCGAGAAGCACGGCGAGCACGTCCTGCGCGACCTCTACACCCAGCTCGGCACCCGGCTGCACGACCAGGACCGCGCTGCCGACGACACGGTCATCCGCGAGGCGCTGGTGGCGGCCGGGCTGCCCGAGGAACTGGCCGAGGCGGCCGGCAGCACCGCGTACGACGTCGCGCTGCGCAAGAGCCACCACGAGGGCATGGACCCGGTCGGCGAGGAGGTCGGCACCCCGACCATCCACGTGGACGGGGTCGCCTTCTTCGGCCCGGTGCTGAGCGCGATCCCGCGCGGGGAGGACGCCGTACGGGTCTTCGACGGCGTGCGGCTGCTGGCGGGGTACCCGAAGTTCTTCGAGCTCAAGCGGACGCGGACGGGATCGCTGGACTTCTCCTGACCGGCGGGCCCGCCGCTCAGCCCGTGGTGCGACACCGTCCGCTCGGCCACCCGCTCGGCCGTTCACTCGCCCTGCCCCCGGCCCCTCGCTCGGCCTCCCATCCGGGGCCGAAGGGGCCGACCATGGAGGGTAGGGCTCCGGGTCCTGCCCAGGGCAGGGCCCCGGGCGGGACGGACGCCCACGGGAGGCGGTGAGCGCGGATGACCGTACGAACGCGTCTGCGTGCTGCCCGCCACGCCGCGACCCCGCCCGGGCCCGGCCGCACCTCCGGCGGCCCCGGTGGCCCTGGTGGCCCGGGCGGTCCTGGTGGGCCGGGCGGTCCCGGCGGCCCCCCGCCCAAGCCCCCCGCCCCCTCCTGGCGCCGCTGGCTGCTGCCCGTCGCCGTCCTCGCCACCCTGCTCCTGCTCGTCCTCTTCTCCCGCACCGCCCCGACCGGCGCCCGCTACGGTTACACCGACTTCCTCAACCGGGTCGACGCCGGTCAGGTGCAGACCGTGAACGTCAGCGACACCGGTGGCGTGAACGGCATCCTCAAGGACGGCACCCGCTTCACCAGCCAGATCCCCACCGCCCTGGACACCTCCCAGCTCAGCCGCGCGCTCTCCGACCAGCACGTGAACGTCACCGCCAGCCGCTCCGGCGGCAGCTCGCTCTGGTCCACCCTGCTGCTCTTCCTGCCGCTGCTGATCTTCGGCGGGCTGTTCCTCTGGTCGGGCCGGCTGGCCGCCCGGTCGCTCGGCGGCGGACTGAGTGCGATCGGCCGCTCCCGGGCGAAGATCATCGAGGCCGAGCGGCCCGCCACCGGATTCGCCGACGTGGCCGGGTACGAGGGGGTGAAGCAGGAGGTCAGCGAGGTGGTCGACTTCCTGCGCAGCCCGGAGCGGTACGCCGCCGCCGGGGCCAAGGGGCCACGCGGTGTGATCATGGTCGGTCCGCCGGGCACCGGAAAGACGCTGCTCGCCCGGGCGGTGGCCGGAGAGGCCTCGGTGCCGTTCCTCTCGGTGACCGGCTCGGGCTTCGTGGAGATGTTCGTCGGCGTCGGTGCCTCACGGGTCCGCGACCTCTTCGACGAGGCCCGCAAACGCGCGCCGTCCATCATCTTCATCGACGAGATCGACGCCGTCGGCGGCCGCCGGGCGGGCGGCTCCCGGATCGGCGGAAACGACGAGCGCGAGCAGACCCTCAACCAACTGCTCGCCGAGATGGACGGCTTCGACCAGAGCACCGGAATCGTCGTCATCGCCGCCACCAACCGGCCGGACGCCCTCGACCCGGCCCTGCTGCGCCCCGGCCGCTTCGACCGGCAGGTCACCGTGCCGCTGCCGAACCAGGCCGAGCGGGCCGCCATCCTCGCCGTGCACACCCTGGGCAAGACCCTCGCCCCGGACGCCGACCTCGACCGGATCGCCCGCGGCACCCCCGGCTTCTCCGGCGCCGATCTCGCCAACCTGGTCAACGAGGCCGCGATCAACGCCGTCCGCGCCGACCGCTCCACCATCACCGCGGCCGACCTCGACGACGCCCGCGACCGGGTGCTGCTCGGGCGCCGGGAGTCCTCCAACGCCCTGCTGCCCGAGGAGCGCCACGCCGTCGCGGTGCACGAGTCCGGCCACGCCCTGGTGGCCGCGCTGTGCGAGCACGCCGATCCGGTCGCCAAGGTGACCATCCTCCCGGCGGGCGTCGCGCTCGGCGCCACCGAGCAACTCCCCGAGGCGGAGCGGCACCTGTACAGCGAGAGCTACCTCACCGACCTGCTCACCGTGCAACTCGGCGGCCGGGCGGCGGAACTGGTGGTCTTCGGCGAGGGCTCGACGGGCGCCGCCAACGACCTCGCCAACGCCACCTCGGTGGCCACCCGGATGGTGCGCGAGTTCGGCCTCTCCCCGGACCTCGGCCCGGTCGGCTACTCCAGCGGCTCACCGCAGTACCTCGGCGAACACCCCGAGGACATGCTGCGCCGCCCGTACTCCGAGCAGACCCAGCGCACCGTGGACGAGGCGGTGGCCGCGCTGCTGCGCCGCGCCGAACGCCGGGCCGTCGAACTGCTGCGCCGGCACCGGCACCACCTGGACGAGCTGGCGGCCCTGCTCGTCGCCCAGGAGACCGTGGACGGCGGCGTGGTGCTCGACATCCTGCGGCGCCCCGTACCGCTGTCCAAGGAGCCCGAAGGCAGCCCCTGACCGGCCTCAGGGCGCCGGCGGGCGCTCGAGGAAGGTCTCCAGCACCACGGTGGCCCGGGTGCCGCTCACCCCGACGACCGCGTAGAGGCGCCGCAGGACGTCCTGGAGCTGTTCGGTGGACGCCGTACGGACCTTCACCAGCACCGGGGCGCTGCCCGCGATGACGTGGGCCTCCTCGATCTCCGGTATCGCGGCGAAGGCGGCGGCCGAATCGCCCGCCCACGCCGAGGAGTCCACCAGCACGACGGAGAGCACCCCAGCCCGAGGCTGCGCGTCCACCTCCACGGTGGTGCGGCGGACCACCCCGCGCTCCCGCAGCTTGCGCACCCGCTCGTGGGTGGCCGCCGCCGACAGCCCCACGGCCCGGGCGAGGGCCGCGTACTCCCCGAACGACGCCGG
Organism: Kitasatospora sp. NPDC048194; assembly: GCF_043202455.1. Taxonomy (NCBI): domain Bacteria; kingdom Bacillati; phylum Actinomycetota; class Actinomycetes; order Kitasatosporales; family Streptomycetaceae; genus Kitasatospora; species Kitasatospora sp. NPDC048194. The sequence goes on along the minus strand of NZ_JBIDAK010000017.1, from coordinate 83,633 downwards.
GGTGGGGCTCCGGCGGCACGGCCCGGTTCTCCGACCCGGACTTCGCATCACCTCCGACCACGACGGGCGCCCGCTCGACGACGACGACAGCAGGGCCGGCCACATCCGCGCCTTCGACATCGGCGCGGACGGCTCCCTCGGCGGTGACCGCGTCGTCGCCACCGGGGACGGCCGCCGGTTCGACGACATCCGCTTCGACCTCGACGGCCGGCTCCGGGCGGCCGCCTTCGAGGACGGCGACCCCTGCTACGCCCCGACGGCGACCTCATCGGCCGTATCCTCGTCCCCGAGCCCGTCTCCGACCTCACCTTCGGCAGCCCGCAGAACAACCGCCTGTTCATCACGGCCACCACCTCGCCGTACTCGCCGGTGACGTCGGTGACGGGCACCGACCGAGTGGCCACCCCGAAGGAGCCGGCATGACCGAGACCCCGCCCGCGGACCTCCAGCGGCAGATCGCCCTCGCCCTGGGCGTGGCGCCCGTCCCCGACCCCGCCAAGGAGGCCGACCGCCGAGTGGACTTCCTCGCCGAGCAGCTCCGGGCCGCCGGCGCCCGCACCCTGGTGCTCGGCATCAGCGGCGGCGTCGACTCCACCACCACCGGCCGGCTCTGCCAGCTCGCCGTCGAGCGGCTGCGCGCCGAGGGCTACCGGGCCGGCTTCACGGCGATGCGGCTGCCCTACGGCGTCCAGGCGGACGAGGCGGACGCCCAGCGTGCGCTCGACTTCATCCGCGCCGACGAGGTGCTGACCGTCGACATCAAGCCCGCGACCGACGCCGCCTTCGACGCCCTCCTCGCCGCCGGGCTCACCTTCACCGACCACGCCCACGAGGACTTCGTGCGCGGCAACGTCAAGGCCCGCCAGCGGATGGTCGTCCAGTACGCGGCCGCCGGCGCCTCCGGCGGCCTGGTCGTCGGCACCGACCACGCGGCCGAGGCCGCCGTCGGGTTCTTCACCAAGTACGGCGACGGCGCGGCGGACGTCATGCCCCTGTCCGGCCTGACCAAGCGCCAGGTGCGCTCGATCGCCGCCGTGCTGGGCGCCCCCGCCGAGCTCGTCGGCAAGGTCCCCACCGCGGACCTGGAGAACCTCGCCCCCGGCCGCCCCGACGAGGACGCCCTCGGCGTCGGGTACGACGCCCTGGACGACTTCCTGGAGGGCCTGCCCGTCAGCGACGAGGTCTTCCAGACCGTTCTCGGCCACTACCGCCGCACCGAGCACAAGCGCAGCCTGCCGATCACCCCCGGCCAGGCGTGACCACTCCGGCCACCCGCTCGGGCGGCGGGCTCGGCCTGCGGACCGGCTGACCGGTCCCGGTACCGGTCCTGGTCCCGGTACCGGGAGGAGGGGTGCCGGGCGGCCGAGCGGCCGGCCGACGGGTGACGGCCGGTCAGTCGCCGTCCGCGTCCGGCTCCGGGGTGGGGGCGCCGGCCGGCTTGAGGCCCACCTTGGCCTCGGCCGTGGTCCAGTCGGCGGCGATCGCGGCCTGGGCCGCGGCCAGGGTGATCTGGCCCTTGCAGATCGCGGTGTGCAGGTGGGTCTCCACCGAGTCCTTGGGGTTGTTCGGCCCCTTGCCCGGGACGTGGCCGGGGGAGGGCGGCTGGATCCAGAGGTTGCGGGGGTCGTTGGGGTCGCCGCCGAGCTGCAGGCTGATCAGGTGGTCGTACTCGGCGTCGCCCATCGGGCCGGTGTAGCCGTAGGACTTGGCGTTCTCGGCCTTCTCCTTGCCGGTGATGTTCGCCGGCGGGCGGATGGTCGAGGTGTAGCCGCCCGGCTTGCAGATGGTGTCGTTGAGGTTGCCCTGGTTGACCGCAGGGCTGATCGCGCCCGGGGTGCAGTTCGGGTCGGGCAGCGGCTGCTGGTCCGCCGTGTAGCGGAAGTGGCAGCTGCCCGCCGCGGGCTGCGGCTGGACGGTGTAGGAGCTCTTGGGGCCGGGCCCGGTGGCGATCGCGGCCGGAGCGGGCTGGGCGGCGTCCCCGCCGGCCGTCGGGGCGGCGCTGTGGGTGCCGCCCTTGCCGTGGGCGCTGTCCTTGGCGGTGTGGCCGCCGCCGGACGAGCAGCCTGCGGCTGCGGCGAGCAGGACGGCCGCGGCTATGGCGAGAGCGCCTCGGGCGGGAGCCGGCACGGAGTTCCTCCAGGTCGTCAGGTGCGGCGCGGCCGACCGGCGGGAGTGCCGGGGCCGCGCCAGCGGACCTTACCGTGTCGCGGAGGCCGAAGGGGTGACGCTGTGTCCGGGCGCGGGAGGACCGGGCCGGGCGCGCGGAATCGTTTCCGCGTCCTCGGCGTGCGCACGGTGGTGGAAGCCCCGCTCCGGCCGGGCGCGAACCGATCGGGCCCGGCCGGGGCGCGGCCGACGTGACAGCAGGTGCGGCGTTGTCCGTTCGCCGACGAACGGGCTGGCGGAGGCTCGGGTGCTCAGCGGTACGACTCGGGCGCGGCCGGCCGGCCCGCTTCCTGCACCTCCACCAGGTAGCGCCAGCAGTCCGGCCGGCTGCCGTCCCGGTCGGTGAAGCCGTACACCCGGGCCAGCTCTCCGCTGGAGAGGGACCGGCCGTTCCACCGGGACACCTCGGGGTCGGCGGCCAGCGCCGCGACCGCCCGGCCGACGTAGTACGGGCTCTCCGAGATGCCGAAGTGCGGCTCCCCGGCCAGCGCGTAGCGCCAGTTCTCCTCGGTCACACCGAAGTGGTCCAGCATGATCTCGGAGCGCATCCACCCCGGGGTGAGCGCCACTGCGGTGGCCCCGCGCGGGCCGAGCTCGTGGCCGAGCGAGAAGGCCATCCGCAGGACGGAGGACTTGGCCAGGTCGTAGAAGAAGGAGTTGCGGTAGGTGGTGCGGTTGTACTCCTCCGTACCGTCCGTCATCTCGACCACCAGGCCGCCCGGGTGCTTCAGCAGCAGCGGCAGTGCGTAGTGGCTGGTGATTGCGTGGGTCTCCACCGCCAGGCGCAGCAGCCGCAGGCCGTCGTCCAGGCTGTGCTCCCAGAGCGGGGTGTTCCAGCCGAACAGCTTCTCGCCGCCCCAGATGTCGTTCACCAGGACGTCCAGCCGGCCCTGCTCGGCCTCGATCCGCTCCACCAGGGCGGCCACCTGCTCCGGGACCAGGTGGTCCGCCGGCACGGCGATGCCGCGGCCGCCCGCCGCGGTGACCAGCTCGGCGGTGTCCTCGATCGTCTCCGGCCGGTCGTACTCCGAGCGCTGCTGCCGCGTCGTGCGGCCGGTCACGTAGACCGTCGCGCCCGCAGCGCCGAGCTCCACCGCGATGCCCCGGCCGGCGCCCCTGGTCGCCCCCGCGACCAGCGCGACCCGTCCGTCCAGCGCCCCCGCCGGCGCTCCTGCCCCTGACCCTGCCGCTGCCCCTGCCATCCGCTCGTCCTCCGCCCGTCGTCCGTCCGACTGTGCTCATGGCTGTGCCGGCGCCCGTCCGTGGACGAACGCCGGCACCATGAAAGCGCAGGGCACTGACAATCGGCCCCGGAGCCCGCGAACCGGCAGGTCAGCGAGGTGACCGGTCAGCGGGGCGACGCCGGTCAGGCTGCGGAGGGACGCCGGGCGGACTGCGGTGCGGCCGCACAGCGGGGCGACGGCAGGCAGGCCGCGGGGCGGTGGATCAGCGCTCCCGGGACTCCTTGGCGGCCTTCTCGGCGGCCTCCTTCTCGTGCTTCGCCTTGATCCGGGCAGCCTCCTTGCGGACGTCCACCTGGTTGGCGCGCTCGTGCTGGAGCCAGAGCGGGTTCTCGGCCTTGATGGCCTCGATCTGCTCGGTGGTGAGCGCCTCCGTCACGCCGCCGCGGGCCAGGCCGGAGATCGAGATGCCCAGCTTGGCGGCGATCACCGGGCGGGGGTGCGGGCCGTTCCTGCGCAGCTCCTGGAGCCACTGCGGCGGCTCGGCCTGCAGCGCGTTCAGCTCCTCGCGGGAGACCACGCCCTCCTGGAAGTCGGTCGGCGCCGCGGCGAGGTAGATCCCCAGCTTCTTGGCCGCCGTGGCCGGCTTCATGGTCTGGCTGGTCTTCTGCTTGAGCGGTGTCATGAGGACAAGGGTAAGGGAGTGCGCGGGCGCCTCCGGTCACGGTCGGTAGCCTTGCCCTGTGACAGACATGCAGGTGAACCCGTCCTTCCGGCTCGCGTACGTCCCGGGCGTGACCCCCGGCAAATGGGCCCGGGTCTGGGTCGAGCGGCTCCCGGACGTCCCGCTCGACCTCGTCGCGGTCCCCTCCGGGGACGGCGAGCGGACCGTGCGGGAGGGCTCGGTGGACGCCGGCCTGATCCGCCTGCCGGTCGACAAGGACGTGCTCAGCGCGATCCCGCTGTACACCGAGACCACGGTCGTGGTCTTCCCCAAGGACCACTGGCTCGCCGCCGCCGAGGAGGTCACCCTCGACGACCTCGCCGACGACGTCGTCTTCCACCCGCTCGACGACACCCTCGGCTGGGCCGCCGACGCCCTGCCGGGCCGTCCGGCCATCGAGCGCCCGGCGACCACGGCGGACGCCGTCGAGCTGGTCGCGGCCAACGTCGGCGTGCTGCTCGTCCCCCAGTCGCTGGCCCGGCTGCACCACCGGCGGGACCTCACCTTCCGGCCGGTCGTGGAGGCGCCGCAGTCGCAGGTCGCGCTGTCCTGGCTGCAGGAGCGGACCACGGACCTGGTGGAGGAGTTCATCGGGATCGTCCGCGGCCGCACGGTCAACAGTTCGCGCGGGCGCGGGGCGGGGCAGGCCACCGGCGACGCCGCGGCCGCTCCGGCGAAGAAGGCGGCGCCCCAGCGCAAGCCGCAGCACCAGAAGGCGGGCGCCGGACAGCAGCGGGCCGGCCAGAAGGGCGCCCAGAAGACGGGCGGCCAGAAGGCCGGTGGACAGAAGCCCGGCGCCCAGAAGGGCGGGGCCCGGGGCGGGGCGGCCGCCGCCAGGCGCGGCAAGCCGAAGCGGCGTGGTTAGCGGCCGCGTGGCGTAGCGTCAGCCCCGTTCCGGACAGTCGCGGTGGGAGGAGCGGGCCGTGTGGCATGACCTGGTGGTCGTCCAGATTCCGATCGGGGAGAAGATCCTCCGAACGGTCGCCGTCTACGTACTGATCCTGGTCCTGTTCCGGCTCGCCGGGAAGCGCGGGCTGGCGGGGCTGAACACCTTCGACATGGTGGTCGTGTTCCTGCTGTCCAACGTGGTGCAGAACGCGATCATCGGCAACGACGACAGCCTGCTCGGCGGCGCCGTCGGCGCGGTCACGCTGATCGCCGTCAACGCCGTCATCACCCGGTGGCTCGCCCGGGACCCGCGCGCCGCCCGCCTCCTGGAGGGCCGCGCCACCACGGTGGTCCGCGACGGAAAGCTCGTGCCCGGTGCGCTGCACGACCTGGCGCTGCGCCCGTCCGAGCTGGAGCACGCGATCCGGATGCAGAACGGCGACGCGGTCGGCGACGTGGCCCGTGCCCGGTTGGAGCCGGACGGGCAGCTGCTGGTCACCCTCCGGGCGGCCGAGCGGAGCGCCACCAAGGGCGACGTCGACGAGTTGCGGGAGCGGCTGGCGGCGATCGAGCGGCTGCTGACGAACCTGGCCGCCGACGGCCGTCCGCCCCGCTGAGCCGCTCGGGGCGGTGCGCCCGCTCGGGGCCGTCCGCCCCGCTGAGCCGCTCGCGACTGTCCGCCCCGCCGACACCGCTCGCGGGCTGCCGCCGGTGGCTCAGCCCTTCGTGCGCACCGCCGCCGGTGCGCCGGCGCGCTCGCCCGCGGTGGCCGCCGTGACGCCGGCGACGACGAAGCCGAGGGCGGCGGCGAGGAGGTGGCCGACGGTGGTGAACTCCGGCAGCGGGCCGCTCCAGTCGCCGTCGCCGGCGAGCGGCCAGGCGAGGACGAAGGCGGCCCAGGGCAGTCGGGCCCAGCGCGGCAGTGCGAGCACCACGAACGCGAGGGCGGCCTGGGCACCGTAGCTGATGCCGTAGTCCGAGGCCGCCCGGACGCTCGGCGGGTACCAGCCCTGCCGGAGGGCGAGCAGGATCACCCCGGCGGTGATCAGGGTGGCGCCGACGTGCCCGGCGAGGAACACCGCGGCGGCGCGCAGCGTCCCGTAGCGGCGCTCGGCCCAGGCCAGGCCGACGACGATGCCGAGGCCGAGGGTGATCAGGGTGCCGCCGAACCCGGTCGAGGCGATGTCGGTCAGGGTGCCGTCGTAGAGCAGTGCGCTGCCGACGAGGGCCCGGACCGGGTGGTCGTGCAGGTTGTCCAGATTGGTGCTGATGTAGCCGCGCAGGTCGTCGGCCTCTGCGGGGGAGAGTCCGTACTCGACCCAGGCGTGCCCGAGCAGGAGCAGGCCGACGTAGCCGGAGGTCATCGGCGAGCGGCGCGGGTACGTGCGGACGGCGCGCAGCAGCCCGGTCAGGAGCCCCAACAAGGTTCGTGCGTTCATGGTCTGATGGTGTCCCGGTCGAACGGCAGGTCCGGCCGACGCGTCTGCGGCCGGCCCCGGCGGGACAGTACCGAACGTCGGCCGCCCCTCGCCGGGCGCGTCCCTCACCCCTCGCCGGGCAGGTCCCCGCACCGCCGGCGGGGACGCCCCCGCGGCCTCGCCCGGCGCGCTCCTCGTCCGGCGCGCTCCTCGTCCGGCGCGCTCCTCGTCCGGCGCGCTCCTCGTCCGGCGCGCTCCTCGTCCGGCGCGCTCCTCGCCCGGCGCTCCTCACCCGGAACCGGTGCTGCTCACCTGGCCCGGCGGGTCAGCCTCGCCGTGAAGGGCCGGGGGGAGAGCGCGGAGCCGCGGGCGGGACGCACCGGGCGGCCCGGGGTGGGGGTGACGGTCCAGTGAGCGGCGATGGTGGCGATGGCGAGGGCGGCTTCGGCGGACCCGAAGGCCTCTCCGACGCAGCGGCGGGCGCCGAGGGCGAAGGGCACGTAGGTGCCCGGCGCGGGGTGGGCGGTGGTGAGCCAGCGGTCGGGGTCGAAGCGGTCGGGGCACGGGAAGAGGTCGGCCCGGCGGTGCAGCAGGTAGGGGCTGACCAGGACGGTGGCGCCGGCCGGGATGCGGTGGCCGCCGAGTTCGGCGTCGGCGGCGGCGGTGCGGCTGAGCACCCAGGCGGACGGGTACAGCCGCAGCGTCTCGCTGACGATCCGGGCGGTGAGCGGCAGCGCGGGGAGGTCTTCGTACCGGGCGGGGCGCCCGTCGAGGACGGTGTCGAGTTCGGTGTGCAGGCGGTCGCGGACGGCCGGGTTGGCGGCGAGCAGGGTCCAGGCCCAGGAGAGGGTGGTGGCGGTGATCTCCACCCCGTTGAGCAGCACGGTGGCCACCTGGTCGCGGACCTCGGCGTCGGACAGGCCCTGACCGTGCTCGTCGCGGGCGCTGAGCAGGGCGGACAGCAGGTCGTTCCGGTCGGTGCCGGCGGTGCGGTAGGCGGCCAGGTGCCGCTGGGTGATCTCCCGCAGGTCCCGTTCGGCTCGGCCGAGGCGGCGGCCGACCGGGGTGGGGATCCGCTCGGCGGCCCGGAAGGGGAAGCGGAACGGGGACGGAACCCGGAACGGGGCCGGGAAGCGGAGGGGGAGCGGCGGCAGGAGCGGGCTCCGGCGGGCGGCGTTCCCGGCGACCGCGTCCACGCACGCCCGGAAGCGCGCCGAGTCGGCCCGTTCGTGGGCGGCGAACAGGCAGCGGGCGGTCACGGCGGTGGTGAGCCGGTGCATCGCGGAGGGGACGTCGACCACGTCGCCGTCGCGCCAGGAGGCGGTGGCGCCGGCGATCTCCTCGGCCATCATGGCGGCGTAGCCGGGCAGCCGGTCGCGGTGGAACGCGGGCCGCAGCAGCTGGTGTTGGCGTCTCTTGCCGGCGGCGGGGCAGCCGGCGGGGCCGGTGCCGAAGGCCCGGCGGCCCTGGTCGGCGTCGCCGCCCGCCTCGAAGGTGCGGTCGTCGGCGAGCACCCGGCGGACCAGTTCGGGGTGGCAGGCGACGTAGGCGTCGAGCGGGCCGAGCCGCAGCCTGACCAGGTCGCCGTGGGCGGCCAGACCGGCGACGAAGGCGAAGGGGCGGCGGAGGAACGCGGGCGCGTGGCCGAGGAGGGGGAGGGCGCCGGGCGCGGTGGTCGAGGTGTACCGGGTGGTCGGGTGGTACTGGGTGGTCAAGGGCGTCACCTCGGGTGGGGAGTGACCGGATCGACGGGCGAACTGGATCTTTCCCGGGGCCCGTCGACCAAACGGTTCGTGACCGGCGGGTGGGGTGAACGCGGGGGCGCATGCCGAACGCCCGTGCGCCGTTTGGGTCTTGACTATCCGCCGGAAGATCGTCGACGGGAGGGCACCGGCGTGGGGGTACCGGGCGGTGGCGCCAACTGCCTAGACTGCGAAGCTCTTGCGAGACTACCGGCCAGTACTACCGGGCAGTAGACCGCCCGGCGGGGAATGGGGAGTTGGGATGACCGACGAGCGGGCCCACGCGTTCACCGACGACGCCCTCGGCGCGCACGACGCGGTGGCGCTGGCCGCCCTGGTGCGGTCCGGCGAGGTCAACCCCCGGGAACTGGTCGCCGCGGCCGCCGCCCGCGCCGAGCGGATCGACGGTGCGCTGCTGCCGGTCGCCCACGCCTCGTACGAGCGGCCGCGGATCAGCCGGGAGGGCGTCGCCGGCCCGCTCTGGGGCGTGCCGACCTTCCTCAAGGACAACGTGGACCTGCGCGGCCTGCCGACCGCCATGGGCAGCGAGGCCTTCCGGGCCCGCCCGGCCCGCCGCAACGCGCGCTTCACCGACCAGTTCCTGGCCACCGGCCTGGCCGTGCTCGGCAAGACCCGGCTGCCCGAGTTCGGCCTGAACGCCTCCACCGAGTTCGCCACCGCCCAGCCGGTGCGCAACCCGTGGAAGCCCTCGCACTCGGCCGGTGCCTCCTCGGGCGGCTCGGCGGCACTGGTGGCCGCCGGGGTGGTGCCGATCGCCCACGCCAACGACGGCGGCGGGTCGATCCGCATCCCGGCGGCCTGCTGCGGGCTGGTCGGGCTCAAGCCCACCCGCGGCCGGCTGGTGACCAACGCGCAGGGCGGCAAACTGCCGATCGACCTGGTCACCGACGGGGTGGTGACCCGCTCGGTGCGCGACACCGCCGCGTTCTTCGCCGCCGCCGAGCGCCACCGCCGCAACCCGAAGCTGCCCCCGCTCGGCCTGGTCGAGGGCCCCGGCGGGCGCCGGCTGCGGATCGGGCTGGTGGTCGACTCGCCGATCGCCAAGACCGACGAGCCGACCCGCCGGGTGGTCGAGGAGACCGCGGCCCGGCTGGAGGCGATGGGCCACCGGGTCGAACCCACCACCCTGCCCTTCGGCGAGGAATTCTCCCGCGACTTCCTCTCGTACTGGGGCTACATCGCCTGGGTGATCGCCGTCACCGGCCGACTGGTGCTCGACCCCAGCTTCCGCAGCGGGCGGCTGGACGGCCTGACCACCGGCCTGCGCCGCCGCTTCCAGACCGAGTTCCCGCGCACCCCGGGCGTGCTGCGGCGGCTGCGCCGGGCCGAGGCGGTGTACGCGGGGATCTTCCGGCACCACGACGCGATCCTCTCCCCGGTGCTCGCCCACACCGCCCCGCCGATCGGCCACCTGAGCCCGAACGTGGCCTTCGACGAACTGGTCGACCGGCTGCTGCGCTACGTCGCGTTCACCCCGGTCAACAACGTGACCGGCGGCCCCGGCATCGCCCTGCCCACCGGGGCGGCACCGAGCGGACTGCCGATCGGGGTGCACCTGTCGGCCGCGCACGGGCAGGAGCGACTGCTGCTGGAGCTGGCCTTCGCGCTGGAGGCGGACCGGCCCTGGCGGCGCATCCAGGACTGACGGGAGGGGCCCGCCGACGACGTCGCGCCCGTGAGGGGGCGCTTGTCACGGGGCCGCGACCGAGCGCGCCGCGTGCACCTCGTGGCGCAACCGGGCCAGCGCGCCGTCCTGCGCCGGTCCCGCCGGCCCGTCCGGCCCTTCCGGTGCGGCCGGTCCGTCCGGCCCCTCCGGCCCCTCAGGTGCGCCCGGGCCGTCCGCCGGCCGCAGTGGGGCGCCGGTGCGCAGCGCGTCGGCGAGGTCGGTCAGCTGCCGGGTGACGGCGCCGACCTCGGCCGGGGTCGGCATGGCCGCGCCGTGCTCGACCCGCACCCGGGTCGCGGTGGTGGTGTCCACGATCCGCTCGACCGCGATCACCAGCGGCCACCAGGCCTCCGCCCGGGTGCCGACCGGCGGCGGCTCGGTGAGCGCCCGCTGGAACTCGCTGCGCACGGCCGACAGGTCCCGGTAGAGCCGCCGCCGGTAGCGGGCCCGGGCCGGTTCGTCGCGGCCGGGCCCGGTGGTGAAGGCGAGGCCCACGTACGAGGCGGTGTCCTGGACGGCGTCGGCCAGCCGCTCGCCGATCCGGGTGTGCCAGGACTCCGGCCACAGCAGGTAGCCGACCAGCAGCGCGATGCCGCAGCCGATGAGGGAGTCGTAGAGCCGGGGCAGCACCAGGTGGAAGCCCTGGTGGTTCAGCAGGTCGGACAGCAGCAGGATCACCGGGGTGATCGCCGCGGTCTGGAAGGCGTAGCCCTTGACCGACAGCGCCGGGATCAGCATGGCCAGTGCGGCCATCACCGGTACGTCCCACCAGCCGTGCGGCACCTCGGCCAGCACCGGCACGGCGATCAGCAGCCCGGCGGCCGTGCCGAGCGCACGCAGGACGGCGCGGGAGAAGACCGAGCCGAAGTCCGGCTTCATCACGAAGGTGACGGTCAGCGTCACCCAGTACGAGCGGGGCACCGCGATCACCGATACCAGCACCTGGGCCAGCCCGATGCACACCGCCAGCCGCAGCCCGTACCGCCAGGACCCGCCGGACAGCAGCAGCGTCCGGGCCGCCAGGCGGGCCCGGACCTCGAGGGCGGCGGGGCGGCCGAGCCGGTCGCCGGCGGCGTACGGGTCGGGTGCGGCCTCGTGCACCACCGCCTCGGCGTGCCGGATCGCCTCGGCGAGCGCACGGGTGGACGGCCCGCGCGGTTCGGGCAGGTCGGGCGGTGCGGGCCGGCCGTCCGCGGGGGCGGTGCGGCCCCGTTCGACGACGTCGGCCAGCGCGCGGACGGCCGCCGGGTACCCGGACGGCGGCGGGCCGGACCCGGGCGGGCGCAGCTGCACCGCCGCGACGGCCTCGACCACCGGGACCAGCGCGTTGAGCTGGGCGAGCAGCCGCACCAGTGTCGGGGAGCGGCCGTGTCGGCGGGCGCGGCGGGCCAGCAGCAGGTCGTAGGACTGGTTGAGCGACCGGGTGAGCTCGTGCCGCTTGGCGTCGTACCCCGGTGATCCGGTGGCCTCCAGCAGCGCGGCGACCGCCCGGTAGGTGTCGGCGACGACCCCGCGCTCGGGCGTGCCGCCGCGCAGCGGCCAGGCCAGCAGGGTGAGGGCGAGCACCAGCAGGCCGCCGAGCAGCAGCAGGGCGGGCGGCAGCCACCACGGGGAGGGCAGCGGCAGGCCGGCCCCGACCACGGCGTTGAGCAGCAGGAGCAGACCGGAGACGGAGGCGACCGCGCCGATCGAGGAGATCATGCCGGAGAGCAGCGCCACCAGGGTCAGCACCGCGACGGCCGTCCATCCGGTGCCGTAGACCTGGGTGCCGAGCAGCACGCCGAGCGCGCCGAACAACTGCGGCACGGCGATGTTGTAGACGCGCATCCGGTAGGCGTCGGCGGTGTCGCCGATGACGCCGGACAGGGCGCCCATCGAGACCAGCGCGCCGTAGCCCGGCTGCCCGGTGGCGGTGCCCACGGCGAGCGGGGCGGCGAGCGCGACCGAGGCGCGCGCCACCGCGGCCCACGGGACCGGGGCGTCCCGGGGCCGCAGGCCCTCGGTCAGCCATCCGGGGGGCTTCAGCGCGCGTGCCATAGGCCCAACGTACGGCGGGCCGGTTCGGTTCACCGTTCCGCGGTTATGGCAATGCCGGAAACAATCGGCGTCCTTATGTCCGCCCGCGAAACATAACGCGATCTCCGGGAGGCGCCGTGAGCTGCGCCGATTTCCCCGCCGGTAACCCCTGGAAAGGGTTGACACCATTAGTTGGTCTAGTCCAACGTATGGGGAGCGCGGTTCGACAGGTGCTGATGCGGGGTGAGTGGCCTTGTCGGACCGGTGAGTTGGCCTCCTGGCGCGGCGCTGTCCCCGCGCTCGCGGGCCGAGGCGAGAAGGGGCGTGTGCGGACGGGCATCCGGTCCGCGGGCCCGATTCCCCATCCGGCCGATGACCGGCCGTCGGCTCGCCGATCCCGCGCCGGGCGCCCCGGGAAGCGCCGCATCGACTACGAACCACGGAGTGACCGCCCATGCCGAGCCCTGACGAACGCCCTGACCGGGCCGCCGGAGAGTACCTGTACCGGGCCGCCTCCCGGCGCCCCTACTTCAGCGCCGACACCGAGAGCTACCTGGCCCGCACCGCCCTGCGCGAACTGCGCAAGGAGCGCCCGCTGCGGGTGCTCTCCGAGGAGGACTTCGCCCACTGGCAGACCTACGGCTACGTGGTGGTGAAGCAGGCGATCCCCGCCGAGGCCGCCCGGCGCCTGCTCGACTTCACCTGGGACTTCCAGGGCCTGTCCCCCGACTGCCCCGAGGAGTGGTACCGCGAGCGCGAGTACCGGGACGAACTCGACCGGCACCTGCACATCTACGGCTTCGTCGAGGCCTACCACCACCAACTCCTCTGGGACAGCCGCCAGTCGCAGCGCGTCTACGACGCCTTCGTGGACGTGTGGGACTGCGAGGAGCTGTGGGTCACCCTCGACCGGCTCAACCTCAACCCGCCGAACGTCCGCAACCGCGACCGCGCGCTGATCGAACCCACCGACGAGGGCTTCGACATCGAACTGCACTGGGACGTCGACACCACCCGGGGCATGCTGCCGCAGCGCGTCCAGGGCATCATCGCGCTCAACGACACCGCGCCCGACCACGGCGGCTTCCAGTGCAACCCGGAGCTGTTCCGCCGCTTCAACGAGTGGCAGGCCGCCCAGCCCGCCGATCGCGACCCGATCCGCCCGGCCGTCGACCGCGACGAGTTCCCCGTCGTCCGGCCCGAGTTGAAGGCCGGTGACCTGCTGATCTGGAACGGCCTGCTGGCCCACGGCGTCGCCCGCAACACCTCCGCCGACGGCGTGCGCGCCGTGCAGTACCTGTCGATGATGCCTGCCCTGGAGGAGGCCGAGCCGCTGCGCCGCTCCCGGGTGGAGTCGTGGCGCACGCTGAGCACCCCGGACTGGAACCGCACCCTCGTCGGGGACGCCGACAAGCCCGAGGCCCTCCGCTACGGCCCCGCCGAACTGACCGAACTGGGCGAGAAGTTGCTCGGCCTGCGGTCCTGGACCGGCGCTCCCTTCGAGGAGCCCAGCGGGGAGCGGGAATGCGCGCCGTCTGCCTGACCCTGCCCACCAACCGCGAGTGCGCCGGCACCATCGCCGCCATCGGAGCCGAAGCCGCCCACGCCGCAGCGCGGTTCGGCGTCCGGGTGCACCTGCTGATCCTGGACTCCGCCGACCCGCAGGCGCGCCGGCGCCACGCCGAAGCCGTCTCGGCACTGCCGGTGGCCGAGGGCGTGGTCGTCCACCACCTGGACGAGCGGTCCCAGCGCGCCTTCCTGCGCGACGTGATCCAACGCTCCGGCCTGCCCGGGCCGGACGAGCTGCTCGACCTGATGCTGCCCGACGCCGTCTCCTACGGCGCCTGCACCAACCGCGCCTTCCTGCTCGCCGCCGCGCTCGGCTGCACCTCCGTGCACCGCCGGGACTCCGACAGCCGCTACCAACTGCTCGACGGCCGACCGGTCTTCCCCATCGACCACGAGCTCGCCGTGATCGGGGTGAAGGCCGCCGACGCGGTCGCCGCCGTCACCGAGCACGCCCTCGACCCGGCACACGCCGACAAGCCGGTCGCCCTGGTCGGCGCCTCCTTCATCGGCGAACTCTCCGTCGACCTCGGCGAGATCCGCGAGCTCGACCCCGAGGTCTACCACGACGTGGTCGCGCTCTGGGCACCCACCGGCGCTACCGACGAGCAGAAGCGCGAACTTGTCGCCGAATCCTTCGTCGGCGCCGGCACCGAACCCTTCACCACCGACCGCGCCGTACTCGGCCGCCCCGACATCTGGCGGATCGACATGTGCAACATCGCCCTCGACCACGAGGTGTACGAGCGCGTGCCGCTTCCGCCCGCCACCGACACCATCGGCAGCGACTACTTCCTGCACCACCTCGTGCACGACGCCACCCTGCCCGGGGTCACCCACAACCGGCACATCGTCAACTACTACACGGCCGAACGCCGCACCGGCTCCGGCTTCACCGCCTACCAGGAGCGCTACACCAAGTTCCTGCTCTCCATGCTCTACCTCCACCCGGTCTACGCCGACCTGGAGCGGGCCGGCGCCGCACTGCTCGACGAGCAGCACCACGTCCGCCCCGCGCCGATCGCCGACTCCGCCCGCCGCAGCGCCGCGACGGACCGCACCGAGAACCACCGGCGGCTCGCCGAACTCGACCGCTGCTACCGGCGGCTGGGCGGGAAGTACGCCGACTTCGCCGACCACCTGCTGCCCCGCCGGGCCCGGCTGCTCGACGAGGCCCAGGCGGACATCGAGGACTTCGCGCTGCTGATCGACGCTTGGGGCCCGCTGGTGCGGGCGAGCAAGGCCACCCCCACCGAACGGCTGCCGCACTAGCCGGACCGGGAGTTCATCCGTGACACCTCAGACCACCGACCACCGCCGCCAGGCCGACGGCTGCCGCACCGGCACCCGGCAGGCGGGCCACCGCACCCCCGCCCCACCGGCGGGCCACCCGGCCCCCACCGCCCCGACGGCCGTCCAGACCGGCACCGCGCCCCGCCCGCCCCGCCCGGGCCGGCAAGGGCGCCCCGACCAGCACGGCAGCCCCGACCAGCACGGCACCCTCGACCTTCAGGACCAGCACGGCCACACCGCCCTGCGCGCGGCCCTCGCCGCCGCCACCGAGGACACCATCGTCTACGACCTGGACGGCATCGGCCGCCAGTACGCCGCGCTGCGCGCCGAACTGCCCGGAGCCGCCGTCCGCTTCGCGATGAAGGCCTGCCCCGTGGACGAGGTGCTCGGCCACCTCGCCCGGCTCGGCTCCGGCTTCGACGCGGCCGGCCCGCAGGAGATCACCCAGGCGCTGCGCACCGGGGTCGCCCCCGAACTGATCCACTACGGCAACACCGTCAAGTCCGACCGCAACATCGCCGGGGCCTACCGGCTGGGGGTGCGCGACTTCGCCACCGACAGCCCGCAGGACGTCGCCGCGATCGCCGAACACGCGCCCGGCTCACGGGTGTTCTGCCGCCTCGCCACCACCGGCGAGGGCGCGCTGTGGGGCCTGAGCCACAAGTTCGGCTGCTCATCCGAGGACGCCCTGGAGGTCCTCGACCTCGCCCGCGCCTCCGGACTGGTGCCCTCCGGCCTCTCGGTGCATGTCGGCTCCCAGCAGATGACCGCCGAGGCCTGGAGCGCCGCCGTCGACTCGCTGGCCGACGTGCTGGAGGCGCTCAACCGGCGCGGCATCACCCCCGACCGGATCAACCTCGGCGGCGGACTGCCCGCCCTCGGCGTGCTGGATCGCCGGGGCCGCCCGCTCGAACCGCCGCTGGACAAGATGTTCGCGGTGATCCGCGAGGGCATGGAGCGGCTGCGCGCCGTCAACGCCGGACCGCTGGACTTCCTGCTGGAGCCCGGCCGCCACCTGGTCGCCGACCACGGCGCGATCCGCGCCCACGTCGCCCGGCTCACCACGCGCCACCGGCTCGACGGCACCCGCGAGGACTGGCTCTACCTCAGCTGCGGCAAGTTCAACGGCCTGTACGAGATGGACGAGTTGCAGTACCGGCTGGAGTTCCCGACCCACCCGGACGGCCCGTCCGTCGGCGCCGTGGTGGCCGGTCCGACCTGTGACAGCGACGACGCGTACGCCCAGGACGGCGGCCCGGTGCCGGTCCCGCCCGCGGTCGCCTCCGGTGACCCGGTGTGGATCCACTCCTGCGGCGCCTACGCCACCGCCTACGCCACCCGGGGGTTCAACGGCTTCGCGCCGCTGCCGGTCACCTGCGTGGGCGGCGACGCGGAACAGGCCGGCGACGGCGACGGGCTGACCGGCGGTGTCGCCGGGCCGGTCGGCGGCGAGTCCGAGGAGTCCGGCGCATGACCGGGACCCGGATCCGGCTGCTCCGCGAGGAGGACTGGCCGGACGTGATCGCGGCCGAGGAGCGCGCCTACGCGTCCAGCGGCCTGTCCGAGGGAGGACCGGCGCTGCGCTCCCGGCACCGCGCCTCACCCGCCACCTGCTTCGTCCTGGAGCATGCCGGCGCCTTCGGCGGCTACCTGCTGGCACTGCCGTACCCGCTGTTCCGCTGCCCCGACCTCAGCCTGGCCGAGTCCGGCGGTGCGGAACGGACCGGCAACCTGCACGCCCACGACCTGGTGATCGCCGAACGGGCGCGCGGCCGGGGCCTGGCCCACCGGATGCTGCGGCACCTCGAGGAGACCGGGCGGGCAGCCGGCTACCGGAGCCTGTCGCTGGTCGCCGTCCGCGGTTCGCACGTGCTGTGGACCCCGCTCGGCTACCGCGCCCGGCCCGAGGTCGGGCTGCCCGCCAGTTACGGTGCCGAGGCGGTCTACATGGCCAAACCGATCGAAGCCCCCGCCACCGTGGCCGGCACCGCCACCATGGCCGGCACCGCCACCGCGGCCGGCACCGGCCGTGCCGCCGGTGCCGGTGCCGCCTCCGGCGCCGCCGCAGCCCGCCCGTCACCGAACCCCGCCGACCCGGCCCCCGGGTCCCCACCCAGAGCCGAAGTGGGCTGATGCGCATGCCTTCCGTACCCGACGAGTTCCGCCGTTCCCAACTGGCCACCGGCGCCCTGTTCTTCGCCCTCGGGTTCCAGTACGCGACCTGGGTCTCCCGGGTGCCGGCGCTCAAGGCCCGGCTCGACCTGGGCGAGGCCCAGATCGGCCTGCTGCTGATGACCTGCGGGATCGGCGCCGCGGTGTCCTTCCCGCTGGTGGCGGTGCTGATGCGGCGGCTCGGCTCCCGCATGCTCTCGATGCTGTCCGCGTTCGCCCTCGGCGCCGTCCTGCTCGCGCTGCCGGTGGTGCCCGACTACCCGGTCACCCTGCTGGTGATGTTCTGCGACGGCGTCGCGGTCGGCTGCCTGAACGTCGCGATGAACGCCCAGGGCGCGGCGCTGGAAGCCCGCTTCGAGCGGACCACGATGTCCAGGCTGCACGCCACCTTCAGCGCCGGCTCGCTGCTGGCCGCCCTGCTGGCCTCCGGCGTCAACGCCTTCACCGGCACCCTCGCCGTCCACTTCGGGCTGGCCGCCGTGCTGCTGGTCCTGCTGGTCCTCGCCGCCCGCCCCGGACTGCTGGCCGACGACCCGCAGGACGCACCGCAGGACGCACGGCAGGAGGCGTCGCCGGAGCCGTCGCAGCCGTCGTCGCAGGACGCGGTCGCTGCGGAGGGGAAGCGCCGCCGCCTCGCCCTGCCCGCCGCGGCGACGCTCTGGATGGGCCTGGCGATGGTCTTCGGCACCGTCACCGAGGGCGCCATGAACGACTGGTCCGCGCTCTACCTCAAGGACGTGGTGCACGCCGGGGCCGGACTCGCCCCGATGGGCATCGCCGTGGTCTCGGTGATGATGGTCTGCGCCCGGATCTTCGCCGACGGCTGGCGCACGCGCTTCGGCGACGGCACCGTCGTCCGTACCGGCAGCCTGCTGGCCGGCCTCGGTCTCGCCCTCGCACTGCTGGTCGGCGGCACCACCCCGACCCTGCTCGGCTTCGCCTGCGTCGGCCTGGGCGTCGCCGCCGTCACCCCCTGCGTCTACGTCGCCGCCGCCCGCCAGGGCTCCGACGCCCTGTCCCTGGTCGCCGCCATGGGCACCACCGGCCTGCTCGCCGGCCCCGCCGTCATCGGCTTCATCGCCGGCGCCACCAGCCTGGTCTGGGGCATGGCCGCCGTCGCCGCCTCCGCCGCCGTCGTCTCGCTCTGTGCCACCCGCATCCGGTGGCCCCGGCCCGCGGCCACGCCGGAACCGAGGCTCGCCACCGAGGCCGGCTGAGAGTTCGTGCGGGTGTCCGACGTCGAGTCGCGCCGTGGGCCTTCCGGAGTCAGCTGCGCTACGACGGTAGGACGGATGTCCGTACGCACGGTGAGCGGCCGGAGCACTGTGAGAATCGTGAGCGCCGTGAGAACCACGAGCGCTGCGAGAATCGTGAGCGCTGCGAGAACCGTGAACGGGATGAGCCGCACGGACCATATGAACCGCACGAGAGGGAGGAAGAGCATGACCGAGCAGGCCCCCGCACCCTTCGAGCACGTCGACGAGGACTGGCAGACCGCGGTGGCGATCGTCGCCCACCCCGACGACATGGAGTACGGCGGCGCCGCGGCCGTCGCCCGGTGGACCTCGCAGGGCAAGAAGGTGATCTACGTGATGGTCACCAGCGGCGAAGCCGGCATCGACTCGATGAGCCCCGAGGAGTGCGGACCGCTGCGGGAGGCCGAGCAGATCGCCTCGGCACGGGTGGTCGGGGTGGAGACCGTCGAGTTCCTCCGCCACCCCGACGGGGTGCTGGAGTACGGGCTGCCGCTGCGCCGGGACATCGCCCGGGTGGTGCGCCGGCACCGTCCGGACATCGTGATCACCAGCAACTTCCGCGAGACCTACGGCGGGGTCCTCCTCAACCAGGCCGACCACATCGCCGTCGGCCGGGCCACCCTGGACGGCGTCCGGGACGCCGGGAACCGCTGGGTGTTCCGCGAACTGCTGGACGAGGGCCACGAGCCGTGGAACGGGGTGCGGCAGATCTGGGCGGCGGCCTCGCCGGAGGCACGGCACGCGGTGGACACCACCGAGCACTTCGACCGGGGCGTCGCCTCGCTGGAGGAGCACAAGGCGTACCTGGCGGGGCTGGGCGGGGCGATGGCGGACCCCAGGGAGTTCCTGGAGGGCTTCGGCCGGGGTGCGGGCACCCGGCTGGGCACGCGCTTCGCGGTTCCCTTCGAGGTGTTCCCGCTGAGCTGACTCAGGGAGACGCCCCGTCCGAACCGGAGCCCGAGTCGGCGTCGGAGTCGGTGCTGGGCCCGGAGGCCGCGTCGGAGCCCGAGTCGGCGCCGGAGCCGGTGCTGGACCCGGAGCCCGAGCCGGAGCCCGAGTCGGAACCGTTGCCGGACTCGGTCTCCGAGGTCGTGTCGGCGTCGGCGTCGGCGTCCTCGCGGCGTCGGCGCCGGTACCGCAGCACCTGCCGGAGCAGGAACGCCGCGACCAGCACCCCGAGGCCGATCGCGAACCAGACCTGGTAGCGGATCGCCGTCCGGTACACCGCACCGATGTTGGCCCCGGCGAGGTACCCGAAGGTGCCCCACACCGCCGTCCACAGCACCGCGCCGATCAGGTTGAACACGGCGAAGCGGCGCCAGGGCATCTCGGTCGTCCCGGCGATGATGCCGTTGTACTGGCGCAGCCCGTCGACGAAGCGGGCCACCACGACGACCTTCCCGCCGTGCCGGGCGAAGAAGCCGTCCGCGCGTTCCATCCGCTCCGGGGTGAGCAGCACGTAGCGGCCCCAGCGGTGGACGAAGGCGCGCCCACCGGTGTGGCCGATCAGGTAGCCGAGGCTGTTGCCGAGCGTGGCGGCGACGACCGCGATCAGCAGCACGACGGCGAAGGTCAGGTGCCCGGTGCCGGCGTACACCGACGCGAGCACGAGGATGGTCTGCCCCGGCACCGGGACGCCGCAGTTGTCCAGCAGCACGAGCAGCGCCACCGCGAGGTACCCGTAGTGGTCCAGCAGTGGCGCGAGCCCGGCAAGCGCCCCGGGCAGCGGGGGCGAAGAGGCGGACACCGCTCCTCAGGGCGCGGTGGGGAGGTCGGTCAGTGTTCCGCCGAGCGCGGTTCGACGTTGCAGTCGGGGCCGGGGAAGATCAGGCTCTCGTGGCCGTCGCCGAAGCGGACCACGTACGGGGGCTCGCCGTTCGCGCCGCGCACCTCGATGATCTCGCCCTTCTGGTCCACCATGCCCACCGACCTGCTGTGGATGTGGAGCTGGTCGCCTACAACTGCGTGCATGGTCGTGCTCCTCCGGTCGCGGTGGCCGCCTCCGCGGCTGTTCCGCTATCCACTCTCCTGCGGGCACGGCGGGCTCGCAACGGCGCGGGGCGGGCGGGGCGCCCGGGCCCGGTGGGCCGGGCGTCACAGGGTGGACGGCTGTTGCGCGAGGTAGCCGCGCACCAGCCGCTTGCACTCGGCGATCAGCGCAGGATCGCCGTCGGGATCCCCCCGGAAGGCGAGCTTGAGTACGGCGTCGGCCGCCTCCAGGGCCACCCGCAGGGTGAGCGTGGTGGCCGACGGGTCGTCCGTGGCGAACAGTTCGCCGCCGAGGGCCTGGAGGCGCAGGGCCACGGCGGTGTTGTTGTCGACGCCCGCGTCCAGCAGGTGGGTCCCGTCCCGGACACCGGAGGGCACCACCGGGCCTGCCAGCCCGAAGTCGACCTGGCCGAAGCCCGGCACGGTGCGCTTCATCGCGACGAACTCCTCCACCGCGAGATCGGTGAAGCCGGCCGGCCCGACCGGGGCCGAGTCGGCCAGCCGGGCGCCCAGACGCTGGAGGTACTGGTCCAGGTTGCGGGTGGCGAGCGCGGCGAGCAGGTCCTCCTTGCCCGCGAAGAACTGGTACAGCGTGCCGATCGGCACCTGCGCGCGCTGGGCGACCTCCTTGGTGGTGAGCGCCGTCGCCCCGATCTCGTCCAGCAGCCCGGCGCAGGCGTCGAGGATGCGGCCGTACCGCTCCTGGCTGCGCTGCTGGACCGGCCGACGGCGGGTCGGTCCGGGCGTGTGGTGACTCCGGGTGTCCGCGCTCATGTCGCCACTTTGCCGCATCCACTGTTCCGACGGCGAATCACCGGGATGGAAAGGGCCCGGAGTTTCCGGCGGGAGGGAATCGAGTGGCGGCCGGGGCCGAACGGCACGGTGGCGGGAAGGCGTCCCCGGGGCGGGTCCACCGGTCGGCATCGGCCGTCTCGCGGACCCGATGACCGGTTCGCGCTCCCGAGATACGTCACCCGGCGTGACCGGATCCTGCCCCGTCGTGGCGGCCGCGGACCCGGGTGACCGCGCGCCCTCGGCGTCCGACCGCCCGTGCGGTGGTCATCCCCGCCGGGGACGCAACTCGTCGGCGAGGTCCAGGAAGACGTAGAGGTTCGGCAGCGACGCCCCGAAGGCCAGGAGCGCCCGGCCCGACCCGCCGCCCGTCAGCCGGACCTGCCCGTTGGCGACCCTGACCTCGCCGACCTGCGACCACGGGACGCTCCTGTCCCGGATCCCGACCGCGTCGGCGGTGACCCACACCGACCCGAAGGCGACCCGCCGGCCGGACCGCACCGCCGCCAGGGCCTTCGGGAACTGCGCTGCGGTGACGTCCTGTTGGAGCTCCGGTCCCCAGACCTTCGGCTCGGTGAACCGGCCCCTGGCGGCGACACCGTCGGAGCGGGCCCGGAGTTCGAGCTCCGCGCCGTCGACGTCGACCAGGGTGTAGTGGTAGTCGGTGTACCCGCCGACGCCGGTGTGCCGGATGATCACCTGCCGCAGCTCGGTGTCGGCGTAGCGCACGACCCGGACCGGGCCGTCCGCGCGGGTGACGGTGAGGCCGTGCTCGAAACGGTCCATCCGCAGCCCGGTGTTCCTCCTGCCCGTCGACCTGTCGATCGCCAGGCTCAGCAGCGCGAGCAGCAGCAGCGCGAGCGGCACCAGCGCCACGCCCGCGCTGCCCACGGCGAACAGCACCACCGCGATCACGGCCGAGACGGCCACCACGCCGAGGCAGCAGCCCGAGTTGTCCGGGGGCTGGGCGCCGAGGTGGGTCGCCCGGTGGGCCCCGAGCCCGTATCGTGCCGCCGCTTCGGCGACCCCCGCCGGTGGTGTCCGCTCCGCCACTGCCCAGCCCCCGTTCGACGCGCCCTTCGGACCTCCGGACCCGGAGTCGCCGGACCTCCCGAGTCGCCGGGGAGCGTAGCGGCGGCGGATGACAACCGGATGACAGGCGCGCAACCGGCCCCGGCTCTCACGGCCGGTCCGCCCCGGGCGCCCGCGGTGCCCGGCGGCGGACGGTCCGGTCCCGGCGCCGCCACCGCCGGACGAACCCGACCAGCAGCGCGAGGCCGGCGGTGGCGGCCAGCACCAGCAGCCAGTTGCGCAGGTACGGCAGGGGCAGCACCGTCGGGTTGCCGTGGTCGTCGTCGGCGCGCAGCACGGCGGGCAGGCCGACGGCGGTGACGGCCGCCGCGACGACCAGCCAGCCGCGCAGCACCGGCCCGCGCGCCAGGGACGCGCCCGCCAGGCACACCAGCGGCACCCACAGTCCGTCGTTGACCACCAGGGCGCCGACCGCCCAGACCAGGACGCCCAGCGGGTCGGTGATGTACGGGTCGCCGAGCAGCCCGGACAGGCCGTAGCCGATCACGGCGAGGCCGGCGGCCAGCAGCAGCGCGCGGACACCGGCGGTCATGCGATCACCTCGATGCGGGCGACCCACTTGGTCTGCAGCACGCCGGGGCGGTTCGGCGCGATCACGCGTGCCGGGAAGCCGTGGTCCGCGTCCAGGACGCCGCCGTCGACCCGCAGTGCGAGCAGGGTGAGCGGATCGTCCACGTACGTCGCGGGCATCTCCATGACCCGGTACGGTCCTTCGGCCTCCAGCGAGGTCACCCGCACCGCCGAGCCGGGCGGTGCTCCGGCCCGGCGCACCAACTCGGCCATCCGGACGCCCGTCCACCGGGCCGTGGCGCTCCAGCCCTCCACGCAGGAGATCGGCAACTCCGCGGAGACCTGGGGGAGTTCGCCGAGCTCGGCGAGGGTGAGCCGGTACGGTACCGGCCCGTCCACTGACAGCCGCCAGTCCGCCGGCACCGTGACCGTCCCGGCCTGGGCCGCCGTGCGGTTCACCGGCAGGCCCTGGGGGCCGATGTCGGGGCGGCGCGGGGCCAGCAGGTCCAGCGGGCGCAGCCAGGGCACGCTCTGCCCCGCCGTGACGAGGGTGACGGCGCCGACCGCGGCGGTGGTCGCGGTGAGGAACGCACGGCGCTGCGCCAGGGCCGGAGCGGCGCGGCGCCACCAGTGCCCGGCGATCAGCGGCGCCTTGACGGACAGGTGGACCAGCAGCCCGCCGACCGCCGTCCAGCCCAGCCAGTAGTGGGTCTGCCGGAAGGGGAACGGCCACGGGTACCACTGCAGGGTGTTCAGCAGACCGGTGAACAACTCCATCAGGACGGCCGCCACGAGGAGCGCGATGCCGAGCCGCTCCAGGGCGTGCAGCACGCTGCGCGCCGGCGGCCACTCGAACAGCCGGGGGTAGACCGCCCACAGCTTCGCGCCGACCAGCGGGATCGCGGCCAGCCCGCTGATCACGTGCAGCCCCTGGGTGACCCGGTAGCCGTTCACCGGCCGCGCGGGCAGGTGAGGCGCCAGCCACCCGGGCGGATCCTGGAGCAGATGGCTGGTCAGACCGGTCAGGAAGCAGACCAGGAGGGCCCCGCCCAGCCACCGGCCGACCACGACCACCGTCCGGGGCTCGTGCAGCGGTGAGGTGAACGCCCCCTCGCGCCAGGGCCCGCGCCGCAGGAAGGCCGGGGGAGCGGGGAGCCGTGGGTCGTAGCGGCGGCGGGCGGCAGGACGGCCGGAGTCGGCGGGTTCGGTTTCCACCCGTCCATCGAAGCGCCCCGGCCCCGTCCGGCGGTGCAGCGGCGTGCTTACGGATTCCGAACGGCGGCCCCGCCACCGGCGGTGGGAGCGCCTGCCGGTGGGAGGGTGGGCCCCGTGATCTCCCGTACCGTCCCGGCCTGCCTCCTCGCCCTCGCCGCCCTGGTCGCCGCCCTCGCGCTGACCGTCCTGCGGGCCGGCGCCCTCCCGCTCCCCGGCTGGTACCTGCTCGACGTCGCGCTCTTCGCCGTCGCGGTGCTGCTGCTGCGCAGGGTGCCCGGCGGCCGGGTCGTGCCGCTGGTCCTGGCCGGCGGCGTCGCGGCGGCCGCGGTCGGGCTGCTGGCGCCGCCGCGCACCAGCGACGACGCCTACCGCTACGTCTGGGACGGCCGGGTCCAGGCGGCCTGGATCTCGCCCTACGCCCACACCCCGGACGATCCGGCGCTGGCGCGGCTGCGCGATCCCGGGCTCTTCCCGCAGGGCGACGGATGCACGGGCTGGGACGAGCGGCGCACCGCGGCCGGCGACTGCACCCGGATCAACCGGCCGGCCGTGCACACCGTCTACCCGCCGGTCGCGCAGGCGTGGTTCCTCGCGGTGCACCCGTTCGGCGGCGGGGTCCGCGGGGTGCAGGCCGGCGGGGCGGTGCTGGCGGTGGCGACCACCGGGCTGCTGCTGCGGACGGTGGGGCGGGAGAAGTGGCGGGCCGCGCTGTGGGGGTGGTTCCCCGGGGTGACGGTGTGGGCGGTCAACGACGCGCACGTGGACACCCTCGGCGTCCTGCTCACGGTCGCCGGGCTCGGCTGCGCGGCACGGGGGCGGGCCGTGCGCGGAGGGCTGCTGCTGGGCGGCGCGGTCGCGGCCAAGCTGCTGCCGGCCCTCGTCCTCCCGGGGGCGCTGTCCGGCCTGTCCGGCCTGTCCGCCCCCTCGGGCCGGCCCGCCTGGCGTCCCACCCGTCGGGACGTCCTGCTCGCCGCCTCCGCGCTCGGCGCCTTCGCGCTGTCCTACCTCCCGTACGTGATCGCCTCGGGCAGTTCCGTCCTGGGCTACCTGCCGGGCTACCTGCGGGAGGAGGGCTACGAGCAGGGGCACATCGACCGGTTCGGGCTGCTGCGGCTGGTGCTGCCCGACCGCCTGCTCCCGTGGGCGACGGGGCTGGTCCTCGGGGCGGTGGTGCTCCGGGTCCTGCGCCGGGGCGACCGGCACCGGCCGTGGGCCGGGGCGCTGCTGGTGACGGGCACGGCGCTGCTGCTCGTCGCCCCCTCGTACCCGTGGTACGGGCTCCTGGTGGTCGCCCTGGTCGCGCTCGACGGCCGCTGGGAGTGGCTGGCCGTCCCGGCCGCCGCGCAGGCGCTCTACCTGACGGGAGGGCAGGCGGCCCAGCAGCTCGCCTACGGCACGGCCCTGTGCGTCGTCCTCGCCGTCCCCCTGCTGCGGCGGCGCCGGGCGGCCGGGCCGGCCCTGGCGGTGGGCGGCGAAAGGTGACGGAAGTCTGACGGGCCGGTGCAGCCCCTGGCCGTTCCGGCTCCCGACTGGTCCAATCGGCGGCGTGAGCGAACAGATCGAAGAGGGCCGCGGCACGCCGGTCGGCCGCAGGGTGGTGCTGGGCCTGCTCGGGCTCGGCGCGGCGGGCGTCGCGCTCGGCCCCTCCCTCCAGCGGGCGCAGGAGGCGGTGGTCGGCAAGGACCCGACCGGTCTCACCGGCCTGCTGCCCGGCGGAAGCGGCTTCCGGTACTACTCCGTGGTGGCCTCGGTGCCGACCCGGGGCCCGGACACCTACACCCTGACGGTGGACGGGCTGGTGGAACGCCCCGGCACCTACCGCCTGGCCGACCTCCAGGCGATGCCGCAGCACCGGATCGTGCGGGACGTGCAGTGCGTGACGGGCTGGCGGGTGCCGGCCACCCCGTTCGAGGGCGTGCCGCTGGCCCACCTGCTGGACGCCGCCGGAGTCCGGGCGGACGCCCGGGCCGTGCGGTTCAGCTGCTTCGACGGCGAGTACACCGAGAGCCTCACCCTGGAGCAGGCCCGGCGCGACGACGTGCTGGTCGCGCTCAAGCTGCAGGACGCCCCGATCCCGCACGCCCACGGCGGCCCGGTGCGCCTCTACGTGGCACCGATGTACTTCTACAAGTCGGCCAAGTGGCTGTCCGGGATCACCGTCACCGGCTCGGTGGAGCCGGGCTACTGGGAGCAGAACGGCTATGACGTCGACGCCTGGGTCGGCCGCTCGAACGGACGCGACGATGCACCGACCGCCTGACCGGCTGCTCCGCTTCACCCGCGCCGAACGCTGGGTGCACCGTGCCACCGCCGCCCTGGTCCTGACCTGCCTGGCCACCGCCGCCTGCCTGTACGTCGCGCCGCTGGCCGAACTGGTCGGACGGCGGCGGCTCGTCGTCACCGTGCACGTGTGGTGCGGCCTGGCGCTGCCGGTGCCGCTGCTGCTCGGGCTGGCCTTCCGGGCGGTGCGGGCGGACGTGGCGAGGCTGAGCCGCTTCCACCCGGTGGACCGGCAGTGGCTGCGGGCGACCCGGGCGCGCGCGTCGCACCGCCCGGCGGGGAAGTTCAACGCCGGGCAGAAGCTCTACGCCCAGTGGACGCTGGGCGCCATGCTGACGATCCTCGGCACCGGCCTGCTGATGTGGCTCACCCACCTGGCGCCGGCGGCCTGGCGGACCGGCGCGACCTTCGTCCACGACTGGCTCGCGGCGGCCATCGCGGTGGTGACCGCCGGGCACGTCCGGATGGCCCTGCGGGACCCGGAGGCCCGGCGCGGGATGCGGACCGGACTGGTCGACCGCGGTTGGGCCGAGCGCGAGCACCCGCAGTGGCCGGCCGTGAGCCGAGCGAAGGCGGAGGTACCGGAGTAGGCCCGGTCCGCTGGCACCGCCGCGTCAGCGGCGACCGACCGCCTTCCGCAACGCGAGGAAGTGGCGGCCGTGGGAGGACCACCGCTCGGTCTCGACCAGCCCGGCCCGGTCGGCGCGACGCACGGTGGCCGCCGCGCCGCAGCGGGCCCAGGCGAACGCCGGCCCGAGCCGGCCGTCCGCGCCCTCGACCCGGACGGTGATCCGTTCGTCGACCTCCCCCGGCTCCACCTCGACCAGCAGCACACCACCCGGGGCCAGGATCTCGGCGCTCCGGCCGAGCAGGAGCCCCGGGTCGCCGCCGATGCCGAGGTTGCCGTCGGCGAGCAGCGCACCGCCCCAGCGGCCCTCCGCCGGGAGGCGGTCGAAGACCGACCGCCGCAGGGCCGGCCCGCCGAGGCTCCTGGTGCGCGCCACCGCCGCGCCGGTGACGTCGACCCCCAGCGCCGGCACGCCGAGGCCGAGCAGGGCCGCGACGAGCCGGCCGGGCCCGCACCCGAGGTCCACCACCGGCGCGGCCAGCCGGGTGCAGCGCAGCAGCAGCCCGTGGTCGGCCCCGGTGGGGGGTGCGCACCAGCGCTCCACGTCGAGCGGGATCCGCCGGCCGTCCTCGCGCCGCAGCCAGAGCGGGCCCCGGCCGGCCCGCACGGCCTCGGCGAACGGGTCGTCCACCCACGCCTCGGCGGCGACGCTCATCCCGTCACCTCCCGGGCGGCCCCGATCGTCCGGAAGCATTCCGCGAACCTGCTGCCCGGAGCCTCGGCGGCGACCTGGCGGGCGTCCCGGACGGTGTCCACGTCGGTGACCACCGGGAGGTGGCCGACCGTCAGCCCCTCCGCCACGAGCCGGCCGAGCAGGGCCCGCCCGGTGTCCGGCGTGGACATCGGCAGGCCCAGCAGCAGCCGCCGGGCCAGCCGCTCGGTGGGCCGGGCCAGCCCGAGCGCCCAGAACCCGCCGTCGGCGGCCGCCCCGTACCAGGCGTCGACGCCCGTGCGCCGCGCGGGCGACAGGGCCCCGGCGAGGAGCGCGGCGTCCAGCTGCGGGGTGTCCATGCCGACCAGCAGGGCGGGCGCGTCCGGAGCGAGCCGGCCGGCGTGCGCGAAGGCGGCCGCGAGCCGGGCGTCCAGCCCGCCGTCCACCTGCGGCACGACCTGCCAGCCGGGCGGCAGCCACGGGCCGGTGGCGCCCTCCAGGACGAGCAGCCGCCGCCCGGCCGGCACCCGGGCGAGGGTGGCGAGCGTGTCGGCGAGGGCGGCCTCGGCCAGCGCCGCCGCCTCTTCGGGCGTGCAGGGCGGGGTGAGGCGGGTCTTGACCCGCCCCGGGACCGGCGACTTGGCGATCACCAGCAGGGTCGGCGGCGGCGCGGCCAGGACGGCCCGCATGTCGCGGACGGCCTGCCGGGTGCCCCGCAGGGTGCCGGTGACCTTGGAGCGGCCCGTGCGCGGCAGGTAGTCGACGGGCGTCTCGGCGATCCGCATCCCGGCCGCCGACGCGGCGAGCACCATCTCCAGCGGGTAGCCGGAGCGGCGGTCGCCCAGGCCCAGCGCCAGCAGCCGGTCACGACGGGCGGCCCGCATCGGCCCGAGGTCGTGCAGCGGCGCCCCCGTCCTCGCCCGCAGCCGGCCGGCCAGGGCCGCGTTGGCCAGCCGGGCGTGCAGCGGCCACGCCCCGGCGGTCGCGGGGCGGCGCCGACCGAGCACCAGGTCCGCCGAGCCGGCGAGGACCGGCGCGGCGACCCGCGGCAGCTGGGCGGGATCCAGCGAGCCGTCGCAGTCCATGAAGCAGACCAGCTCGGCGGTCGCGGCGAGCAGCCCGGCGTGGCACGCGGCGCCGAAGCCGCGCCGCGGCTCCTCGACGACCGTCGCGCCCAGCGAACGGGCCACCTCGGCCGAGCCGTCACGGGAACCGTTGTCGACGACGATCGCGCGCCAGCCCGCGGGCACCCGAGCCAGCACCCAGGGCAGGGCCCCGGCCTCGTCGAGGCACGGCAGGACAAGGTCGACGGACGATGAGGGGGGAGTCGGAGGGATCACGTCGGCCACGCTAAGGGCGGGCGGGTCCGTCGCGGCCGAACCGCGCCCTTACGGAAGTCCTACGTCGATCCGACGGCGGCGGGGGCGCGTTCCGGCGGGTGCGGCGGCGGCCCGGGTCGCGTGCCGGCGAGCCGCGATCTTACGGAACGCGAACGTCCGCGCCGACGCGGCACCCACGGCGGCCGCGCCTCGTATCCTCGGCGAGGTGAACGACAGCCTCGGCCCCGCCGCACCACCGGACCCCGCCCGCATCCTGGTGATCGACGACGACCTCACCGTGGGCGAGGTCGTCGCCGGCTACCTCACCCGGGCCGGCCACCGGGTCGACCGGGCCTGCGACGGCGACCACGGCCTCGAGCTGGCCCGGGCCCACCGCCCCGACCTCCTGATCCTGGACCTCATGCTTCCCGGGATCGACGGTCTGGAGATCCTCCGCAGGTTGCGTGCCACAGCCGACGGCGCCCACCTCCCGGTGGTCATGCTGACCGCCAAGGGCGACGAGGCGGACCGCATCCTCGGCCTGGAACTGGGCGCCGACGACTACGTCACCAAGCCCTTCAGCCCGCGGGAACTCGTCCTGCGCGTCCAGTCGGTGCTGCGCCGCTCCCGCGGCACGGCGCCCACGGCACCGGCCCCCGGGCCGCTGGCGTCCGGCGACATCACACTCGACCCGCAGGCCCGCCGGGCCTGCCGCGCAGGCCGTGAACTCGCCCTGACCCTGAGGGAGTTCGACCTGCTCGCATTCCTCCTCCGGCACCCCGGGACGGTCTTCCCCCGCCAGGAGCTGATGCAGCGGGTCTGGGGCTGGGACTTCGGCGACCTGTCCACCGTCACCGTCCACGTGCGCCGCCTGCGCGAGAAGATCGAGGACGACCCCGCCGCACCGAGACTGATCACCACCGTCTGGGGCGTCGGGTACCGCTACGACCCCGTCGCGGACGAGCAGGACGGCCCGAAGTGAAAGACCTGTCGCTGATCGCGCTGTTCGCGGGCCTCGGCGCGGCGGGCGCCGGCCTGCTCGGCTGGCTGGCCGTCCGGCTGCTGCGCCGCCGTTCGATGGCGCTCTCGCTCTTCTGCGTCGCCGTCGTCACCGTGCTCGCCGTCACCTCCGGGACGCTCGCCGTCGCCCAGGCGATGTTCCTGTCCGGCCACGACCTCGGCGTGGTGATAACGGTGCTCGGCATGGCGTCCGTGGTGTCGCTGCTCACGGCCGCACTGCTCGGGCGCCAGGTGGTGGCCGGCAGCCGCGCGCTGACCGCGGCCGCCCGTACCGTCGGCAGCGACGCCGCCGCGCCGAGGCATCCCCTGGGGCTCGAACTGGCCCAGCTCAGCGAGGAACTCGCCGCCACCAGTGCCCGGCTCGCCGAGTCGCGAGCGCGGGAGCAGGTGCTGGACGCCTCGCGGCGCGAGCTGATCGCCTGGATCTCCCACGACCTGCGCACCCCGCTCGCCGGGCTGCGCGCCATGGCCGAGGCCCTGGAGGACGGAGTGGTCGACGAGCCGGAGCACTACCTGAAGCGGATCCGCACCGAGGTGGAGCGGCTCACCGGCATGGTCGACGACCTCTTCGAGCTCTCCCGCATCCAGGCCGGCGCACTGTCCCTCTCGGTGTCCCGGGTGTCCGTCTACGACCTGGTCGACGACGCGCTGGCCGGCGCCCACCCGCTGGCCCGCCAGCGCGGCGTCCGCCTGGAGGGCCGTCAGGTCGCGGCCGAGCCGGTCGAGGTGGACAGCCGGGAGATCACCCGGGTGCTCGGCAACCTCCTGGTCAACGCGATCCGCTCGACGCCCGAGGACGGCGTCGTGGCGGTGTCGGCCCGCCGGGAGGTGGACGAGGTCGTGCTCTCGGTCACCGACGGCTGCGGCGGCATCCCGGAGCAGGACCTCTCCCGCGTCTTCGAGACCGGCTGGCGCGGCAGCGCCGCGCGCACGCCGCGGCGCGACCCCGGGGAGGGCGGGGACGGGGACAGCGGAGCCGGGCTCGGGCTGGCCATCGTCCGCGGCATCGTGGAGGCCCACTCCGGCCGTGCCCGGGTGCGCAACGTCGCCGGGGGCTGCTGCTTCGAGATCGCGCTCCCCGCCGCGCGCGGCTGACCGTGGGGCCGCGCCGCCGCAGCCGGGCCCTCAGGCCCGCAGGGGCGCGGCGGCGAACTCGGCCATCCCCGCCAGGAACGGCACCCGGGGCCGCCAGCCCAACTCGGCGCGCAGCCGCGAGGAGTCGGCCGTGATGTGCCGGACGTCCCCGAGCCGGTACTGCCCGGTCACCACCGGGGCCGGCCCGCCGCAGGAGTCGGCCAGCGCCCGGGCCATCTCGCCGACCGTGCGCACCTCCCCGCTGCCGACGTTGTACGCCCGGGCACGGCCCGGTGCCCGGTGGCGGACGGCCTCCAGCGCGGCCAGGTTCGCCGCCGCCACGTCGTCGACGTGGACGAAGTCCCGGCGCTGGCCGCCGTCCTCGAACACCCGGGGGGCCTCGCCGCGGGCGAGCGCCGAACGGAACAGCGAGGCCACCCCGGCGTACGGGGTGTCGCGCGGCATGCCGGGGCCGTAGACGTTGTGGTAGCGCAGCGTCAGGACGGACCCTCCGCACGCGCGGGCCCAGGCGGCGGCCAGGTGCTCCTGAGCGAGCTTCGTCGCGGCGTACACGTTGCGCGGATCGCCCGGCGCGTCCTCCGCCACCAGGCCCGGCCGGAGCGGGGCCGCGCACTCCGGGCAGGGCGGTTCGAACCGGCCCGCGTCGAGATCCTCCGGGCGCCGGGGGCCGGGCGCCACGCCCCCGTGCTCCGGACACGCGTACCGGCCCTCGCCGTAGACCACCATCGATCCGGCCAGCACCAGCCTCCGCACCTGTGCGCGTGCCATCGCGGCGAGCAGCACCGCCGTGCCGAGGTCGTTGCAGCCGACGTACTCGGGCGCGTCGTCGAGGTCCAGGCCGAGCCCGACCATCGCCGCCTGGTGGCAGACCGCGTCCACCCCGGCCAGGGAGCGTGCCAGCGTCGCCGCGTCCCGGACGTCGCCGTGCCGGAACTCGACGCCGTCCGGCAGGTCGGGCACCGCCCCCGAAGGGTGGACGGCGGGCAGCAGGGCGTCCAGCACCCGCACCTCGTGGCCCGCCGCGACCAGAGCGCGCACGACCGCCGAACCGATGAACCCGGCGCCGCCGGTGACGAGGATCCTCATGCCGGGGACGCTACCGGCCGCGCCGCAGGACGGAGCGCCGCAACCAGGGTCGTCAGCAATCCGTAAGGCGAACGACTAACCGGATAGTCCATCCGAATGTGCTAACGTCGCGTCAAGCGGATGATCTATCCGTATTGCCTCGGGAGTGGAAGAGCCATGAAGAAGACAGCCGTCGTCACGGCCGGGACGGCCGGGATCGGGTACGAGACGGCCCTGGGACTGGCCGCCGCCGGGTTCGAGGTCACCGTGGTCGGGCGCAACCCCGACCGGGGCGCCCGGGCGGTCGAGCGGATCAACGCGACGAACCCGGCGCACCCGGCGCGGTTCCTGGCCGCCGACCTCGCCTCCCTCGACGAGGTCCGCGCACTCGCCGACCGGATCGCCTCCGACCGCGCCGCCTCCGGCGAACCGCTGACGGTGCTCGTCAACAACGTCGGCGCGATGTTCGCGGACCGGCAGGACCTGGACGGCGTCGAGGCGTCGTTCGTCGTCAACCACCTCTCGCCGTACCTGCTCACCGAACTGCTGCTGCCCACCCTCACGGCGGGCTCGCCGAGCAGGATCGTGAACGTGACCTCGGGGGCCGTCACCGTCGCGAAGCGGTCGTTCGACGCCGTCGAGCCACCCGGCGGCTACTACGGCTTCCACTGGTACGGCCGCGCCAAGCTCGCCAACCTCGCGTACACGCTCGACCTGGCCGCGCGGCTGGACGGCACCGGCGTGTCGGTCTTCGCCGCCGACCCCGGCGGTGCCGCGACCGACATGACCGACGGCACCCTGACGGACCCGAAGATCGTCTCGCCCGCCCTGCGGCTGATGTGGCCGCTGGTGCGCCGCAGGTTCCAACGCTCGACCTCCGGCCCGGCGTCCGTGGCGGCCAGGCCCTCGATCGTCGCCGCCACCGACGACGCCCTGACCGGCCGGACCGGCGTCGTCATCGGCGCCGAGGCCCACCCGATGGCGCCGTTCCGCGCCGCGACCGACCCCCGCGTCGCCGAGGCCGTCCGCCGGCTCAGCGAACGGCACGCGCCCCTGGGCTCCGCGGCGGGCCCGAAGTAGCGGACGGCAGCCGCCCGGTCCCAACGCCCCTCGCCCGTCGCGCCCTTCGACGCCCTTCGGCCGTCGGCAGCCCCGGCGAAGGGCCCACCGGAGCCCGCGGTCCACGGCAGCGCCGGAGGATCGGGCGCGCCGCCTCGTTACACTGTCGACATGACGACCGTGCCGCTGCGCAAAGACGCTGCCCAGAACCGGCACCGGATCGTCGCCGTCGCCCGTGACCTGGTCGACGAGGGAACGCCGTTGCAGCTCAACGATGTTGCCCGCCGCGTCGGAGTCGGGGTCGGCACCGTCTACCGGCACTTCCCCACAGCCGAGGCGCTGCTCGAGACGGTCGCCACCCCCTCCCTCGAAGCCCTCGTCGCCCACGGCGAGCAGGCGCTGACCGACGCCGACCCGTGGCGCGCGCTGGAGGGATTCCTGATGCGCACCGTGGAGGCGCAGATCACCGACGCGTCCCTGTCCGCGGTCGCCGGCGCGCCCTCGGACGCCCTGCCGGACACCGCCGAACTCAAGCGGTCGCTGGCCGCGGTCGGCGACCGGCTGCTCTCCCGGGCCCGCGAGGCCGGGGCGGTCCGCCCCGACTTCGCCTCCGCCGACCTCGTCCCGCTGATGTGCGGCGTCGCCCACGCCGCCCAGGTCCACAGCGGCTCCCGCGCCGCCCGCCTCGCCGCCGCCCGCCGTTACCTGGCCACCCTGCTCGGAGGCCTGCGCGTCACCTCGGCGTGAGGCCGACCGGCCTGACCGGCCGTCGGACCTGAGCGCCCGTCCGCCCCTCGCACCCATCGGACCTGAGCGCCCGTCCGGTCGGCCTGTGCCCGTGCTCCTCCACGCAACGGAACGCCCGGCCCGACCAGCGCGGGCTGCCGACGCCTGGTGACGGCTGAACGCCCATCGGGCCGCCCGGAAACCCGGTTGGCCGGCCGCCGCCGCACTGCGATGATGCCTCCGTCCGCGCGCATCCACTCCCCGAGCGGAGGACGTTTGTTCGTGTTCGTGTGCGCAGGGTGCGGCGCCGACCTGACCGTCCCGCTCTCCCGGGTCGCCCTGCCGGCCCACGCCCACCAGACGTACGGAAACGGGGTCCAGCTCCCCGTGTTGATGGAATCCGGCACCTTCGCCGTGGAGCCCGACCCGTGGGGACCTCCGTGGCGGAGGTGGGCGGAGTTCCGTCCGGACGAGGCGGCCGCCCGCGGCATCCACGCGCCGGTCCACGCCCCGCCCGACGGCGCGCCCGGCGCGATCGTCCTCGCCCCCGGAGACACCCGCAACACCGTGCTGATCCCGGAGCGGTGTGGCGGCTCCTGTTGCGGCCCGGACGGAGCGGACGGGCCCAACACGGCCTGCGGCGTGTGCGGCCTGCCAGTGGCGAGCCGGATCGACGACTGCTCGCTCTGGCAGGCGGTGTGGCTCGCGCCGGACGCGGTGCGTTCCGTTCCCGTCGGCGGCGTCGACGCCGCACCACCGTCCTGGGCGGAGCTGGTCGAGGCGGGTGAGGGCATTCCTCCCTTCGAACCGATCGCCACCTGGGGCGGACGGCTGGGATCGCACCACTACTGGTCGTGGAGCCCGCGGTGGGAGGCTGCGGTCGGCCAGGCACTCGCTCATCTGCTGGTGGCCTCGGACGGCCATCCGGTGACCGTGCCCTCCGGACTGACGGCAGAAGTGTTCCAACGCGCGCTCGACGCTCTGCTGCCGGCCGGCCCGGCCGTGCGGCGCGCAGTCCTGGCCGGACCGGGGCTGCCCGCTCCCGACAGCCGAGCCGACATCCTCCTCGTCCCGACCCACCCCCGGACGGGCGAAACCTGGGCCCCGGCCCACCATGAGCGCCTGGTCCCGTTGCCGGTCGGAGTGTGGCTGCGGTTGGCCTTCCCCGAACCGCACCTGCCCGTCCCCAGGTCGGGCGGCATGCCCGACGGTGTCCTCCGCGACGACCCTCCCGCTCCGCGTGCCCACCGCCTGTTCCGACCCGACCCCTACGTGTTCCGGCGGACCCTGGTCCGACTGCCGGCCGTGCGTAGTCCTCGGCTGCGGGAGATCCTCGAGGCCCTCGCGACGCACCCGCGCGCGGACCTCTTCTAGGCGGTGACCGACCCGCCTCCACGGCTCGCCGCCCCGGGATCCGGCTGCCCCGGGCCCGCCGCACCGGCCCGGCGCCCTCGCCGGGCCACGCCCCGTTCGTCAGTCGGCTCTACCTTCTGAGCTGGGTTGATCGGGCCATTCGTAAGGTTGGGTCGCCCAGGGGTGCTGGGTGTGGCTATCAGTCGGCTGCCGTTTCGTGGCTTCCAACGCTTCGCCGCCCAGCGCCCCACGACGACTCGGCCGCCGATTAGGAAGTGCGAACAAGTCGCTGAGTAGAGCAATGCCGGCGAGGTCGTCCGTGGTACGAACAGCACGAACACGCACGTCAGGAGCACGATGAGCCGGATATGGGCGGGGATCGACAGCGGCAAGGGCCACCACCGCGGACTGGCCCTCGACGCGGACGGGAGAACCCGGCTGTCGAGGCGGGTCGCCAACGACGAACCCGAGCTGCTGAATCTGATCGGCGATGTCCTCGCCCTCGCCGACGGCGAGCCGGTGACGTGGGCGATCGACATGACCGGCGGGGAGCCGGCGCTGCTGCTGAGCCTGCTGGTCGCGAACGGCCAGGAGGTCCTGTACATCCCCGGACGCCTGGTGAACCGGGCGTCCGATGGCTACCGTGGCGAGGGCAAGACCGACGCCCGCGACGCCTTCGTGATCGCCGACCAGGCCCGGATGCGCCGCGACCTGCAGCCGATCCGCCCCGGCGACGAGGCCGCGATCGAACTGCGGCTGCTGACCAGCCGACGCGCCGACCTGGTCGAGGACCGCACCCGGTCCGTCAACCGCCTCCGCGGCACCCTGCTGAGCATGTTCCCGGCCCTGGAACAAGCCCTG
The DNA here is from genome assembly GCF_043202455.1 of Kitasatospora sp. NPDC048194. Lineage (NCBI taxonomy): Bacteria > Bacillati > Actinomycetota > Actinomycetes > Kitasatosporales > Streptomycetaceae > Kitasatospora > Kitasatospora sp. NPDC048194. The sequence goes on along the minus strand of NZ_JBIDAK010000017.1, from coordinate 47,868 downwards.
GAGATGACCAACGTCGGCCCGCTGGTCCTCCTGACCGGCTACCAGACCCCGGCGGCGATCCGCCGCACCGGTACCGCCCGGCTGGCGAAGTGGCTGGCCAACCGCAAGGTCCGCAACGCAAGAGCCCTCGCCGAGGCGGCAGTTGAGGCCGCCGAGCGCCAGCACACCAGCGTCCCGGGCGAGAAGACCATTGCGAGGCCGGTTCACGCCCTGGCCAAGGAGGTGATGGCCCTCAACGAGCAGATCGCCGAGATCGACAAGCTCATCGAGGGCCGGTTTCGCGAGCACGAGCTCGCCGCGATAGTCGAGAGCGTCCCCGGCATCGGCACAGTGCTCGGCGCCGAGTTCCTCGCCGGCGTGGGCGGCAGCCTGGACGGCTTCGCCTCCCCGGACGCCCTGGGAGCATTCGCCGGCGTCGCCCCCGCGCCGAAGGACTCCGGCAAGGTCCACGGCAACCTCCACCGGCCGACCGCCTACCACCGCAGGATCCAACGCGTCTTCTACACCTCGGCGTTGGTGAGCATCCGCTGCGATCCGAACTCGCGGGCGTTCTGCGACCGCAAGCGCGCGGAGGGGAAGAAGCACGTCCAGGCGGTGCTCGCCCTGGCCCGCCGTCGCGTCAACGTCGTGTGGGCCTTGATCCGTGACAGACGGTGTTACCACGTCACGCCTCCAGTGATCGCGACGGCTTGACAACGACATTAGGAAGCGTTGAGGGCGGCGATCGCGCGAGCGGTCGCCGCCATCCGCTCGCGCAGCGCCGCAGGTTCGAGGACCTCGATCTCCGAGCCCAGGGCCAGGAATTCACGGCAGGTGTGGTCCAGGGACTCGATCGGGAGGACCGCGCGTGTCCACCCGTCGGGCTGGACCTCGCCGGAGGCCTGCAGTGCCCGGGCGGCCGCGCCCCGGAGCCGGGCCGCGCCGGCGGGCGACACCCGGACGACGGCGTCCGCGGTGTGCAGCCAGGCGTGGAACCGCGCCTGGTGCTGCTGCCAGAACGCGGCCAGGTCGAAGTCCTCGGGGACGGTGAACTCCTCCTCGAGGAGGTGCAGTTCGATGATCTGGTCCACCCGGTACGTGCGCGGGCCGGGCCCGGCGACCAGGTACCAGCGCCCCGCCTTGAGCACCAGACCGTACGGCTCCAGCCGCCGGTCCACCTCCGTGGGCTCCCGCCAACGCCGGTAGCGCAGCTGCAGCAGGCGGCCGTTCCAGACGGCGTCGGCGACCGCGGGCAGGAACGGAACCGGATCCGCCTCCGCGTACCAGCCGGGCGCGTCGAGGTGGAACCGCGACTGTATCCGCCCGGCCTGCTCCCGCAGCACGGGCGGCAGCCCGGCGTGCACCTTCAGTTGAGCCGCGGCCAGCACCGAGCCGAGGCCGAGCTCGGCCGCCGGGCCCGGGACACCCGACAGGAACAGCGCGCCGGCCTCCTGCGGGCTGAGGCCGGTGAGGCGGGTGCGGTAGCCCTCCAGCAGCCGGTAGCCGCCCCGGTGCCCCGCGTCCCCGTACAGCGGGACGCCGGCCGCGTGCAGGGCGCCCACGTCCCGGTAGACGGTCCGCACCGAGACCTCCAGCTCGGCGGCGAGCTCGGCCGCGGTCATCCGGCCCCGGCTCTGGAGCAGGAGCAGGATCGAGACGAGTCGACTGGCGCGCATGGAGGAGATTCTGCGGCAGTCCACTGACAGCAGGTGTCAGGGGACCGGTCCTAGCGTGCGGACATGGCTTTCGAGGAGAAGTTCCTTTGGACCCCGGCACCGATCGAGGTGGCCGGGCGGCGCTTGAAGCGCTACCACGTCAGCGCCGATCCGGCGGGCATCGCCGCCGAGGTCGAGGAGGCGGCCCACGCCGTCCTGCCCGAGCTGCTGCCCGAGCCGGACGGCACTCCGCCGGCCGGCTTCCTGGTGCTGCACCGGGGCGGCGACACCGGCGCCTACCTGAACGTGTACACCTGGGTCTGGGACAACGTCCTGCACTTCCGCGGTGCGGCAGCGGGCCAGCCGGCGCTGGACTGCCCCGACCTGGACCCGACGAACTTCGTCGTGCAGACCCGGCCGTGGATCGGCTGCGTCTGGGAACTGCCGCCGATCACCCACGAGCGCGACGCCTGGGTCCGGCACATGCTGCTTCCGGAGCAGCCGGACCTGGACGCCTACCTCGCGGATTCGGCGGCCGAGGGCACCACGGGAGGACGCGCATGAACGACTTCGACTTCCTCGTCGGGGAGTGGGACGTCGCCAACCGCCGGCTGCGCGACTTCCTGGACCCGGACAGCGGGTGGGAGCGGTTCGGCGGGACGAGCCGCTGCTGGAGCCTGTTCGGCGGGGCGGCGAACGTCGACGAGATGGAGTGCCCGGAACGGGGCTTCACGGGCCTGACACTGCGTCTGTTCGACCAGGGGACCAGGGAGTGGTCGCTCAACTGGTCCAACAGCAGGTCCGGCCGACTGGACCCGCCCGTGCGAGGCCGGTTCCGGGAGGACGGCGTCGGTGAGTTCCACGGCGACGACACGTACGCGGACACGGCGGTGCGCGTGCGGTACCTGTGGTCGGACATCACCGACCGGACCGCTCGTTGGGAGCAGGCCTTCTCCGTGGACGGCGACCGCACGTGGGCGACCAACTGGACCATGGACTTCACCCGCAGGGACTGAGGCGCGACACCCGCCCGGTCCGAGGTGCCGGGGTGGCCGGAACCCACCCGTCGGAGAAGGGATTCGCAGCGTCGGGGGCGCTGCGGTTGTTGATGCCCACGACAATGGTGCCGTCCCGCCGGTCGTCGTCAGCGGTCCGTCGTCAGCCGCCCCGAGAGCGCCCCGCCGGCGGTCTACTGACCGGTGGACGGGACCGCGCGACTGCCACCGCGGGGAGGGACATCCGCACCGGCGCTGGACGTCTCCGACGTCCGGATCCAGGGCGACACCGCCAGTGCGCGGGTGACCAGGCCGAGCGTGGACACCACGATCCACCTGCGCAGGGAGGCCGGTGTCTGGAAGGTCTGCGAACCGGCCGACGGAGAGCTGTCCGCGACGGCCTCGCGGCAGCCGTGAGCGGAACGCGCGGGCACACGGCCCGGCTGCGGCGCGGCCCGGCGCGTTCACGCAGAGGTCCGGCTGCCTGTTACCCCTGTCGTGTGATCGGTGCGGAACAATGCCGACCGGAAGGCGTGTCGGGAGGCGGCGGCTCGCTTCCGGACCGTAACTAGATCATATGCCTGGCTGGAAACTGTCCTTCTGTGCGGCTGTCGCCGGCCTGGTCCTGGCCGGGTCGGCCGCCGGCCTCTCCTACGGCGGGCCGGGGACCGGTGAGTTGGCGCTCTCGGTGACGACCGACGGCCGCTCGGGCGCCCCGGTGGTCGGCACCGGCGACGAGGTACGGGTGAGCTACCGACTGCGCAACGACGGTGCGGCCCCGGTGTCGGACGTGCGGATCACTGACACCCTCGCTCCCGGAGCCGAGCCCCGCTGCCCGGAAAGCGGCACCGGAGACATCCGTCAACTCCGCCCGGCCACCACCGTCGTCTGCACGGCGACCCTGCGCGCCTTGCCCGGTGAACACACCGGCACGGTCACCGCCCGGGCGGCAACGGGCCACGGCCACGGCACCCTCACCCGCACGGCGCACTCGGGTTACACCGGCGTGGCGGCGAGCCCGGCATCCACCCCCGGTGGGGGAGCCCCGGGTACGGGCGCACCCGCGGCTGGAGCCGGGGCCCCGGCAGCCCGGGTCCCTGCTGCGGCTGCTGCGGGAGTGCTCGCAGGACCCGTGTGCGGAGTTGGGGTTCCCACTCCGGGGGCTCCCGCGCCGGGCGTTCCCGCGCCGGGCGTTCCCGCGCCTGGTGTGCCGGGAGGCCCTCCCCCTGGGGCTCCTGCACCTGGAGCGCCTGCACCTGGGGTGCCCGGGCCGGGAGCACCCGCGCCCGGGGCGCCTGGAAGTCCTGCGCCTGGGGTGCCCGGGCCGGCAGCGCCCGGCGGGCCCGGGCCGGCTGCTCCTGCGCCTGTTGCTCCTGGACCTGGTGCGCCGGGGAATCCCGCTCCGGGCGTGCCCGCTCCCGGAGCACCCGCACCCGGTGCGCCCGCACCTGCCCCCGGGGCTCCTCCCGGGGGTCCCGCGCCTGGAGGTCCCGCACCTGCGGCTCCCGCGCCTGGGGCTCCGGTGCCCGGAGGGCCCGGGGCTCCTGCACCCGGAGCGGGAGCCCGTGCCCCTGGTGCACCCGCCGCCGGTGGGGCCGGAGCCGGAGCGCCCGGGGGCGGAGCGGCGGCACCCGGAGCGGCGGCACCCGGAGTGGCGGCACCCGGAGCGGCCGCGGCCGGGGGGCCTGCAGCTGGGGCGGCTGGGGGTGGAGCAGCGGCGGCCGGAGCACCCGCGGCCGGAGCCCCGGCAGCCGGAGCGGCCGCAGCCGCCGGGCCTGCAGCCGCAGCGCCCGCGGCCGGAGCTCCCGCTCCCGGAGCGGCTGCAGCCGGCGCACCCGGGGGTGGAGCAGCGGCGGCCGGTGCACCTGCCCCCGCAGTCCCCGCCCCCGGAGCCCCCGCGCCCGGGGTGCCCGCCCCCGGAGCCCCCGCAGCAGGGGCGCCCGGCGCAGGAGCACCCGGAGCAGGGGCGCCCGGGGCGCCTTCACCCGCAGCCAAGTCGCCCGCAGCCAACTCGCCCGGGCCGGGGACACCCGGTGCCGGTGCGTCGGGCAACGGCCGCAAGCCCGTCAAGCCCTCGGCGAGTGCGTCGGCCACCACGTCCCCGAAGCCCTCGGGCTCCGCCGGACCGGGGGCCGGCGGGAACCACGTGACGGCACCCCTCCTGCGCCCCGGCCGGTTCGGCCAGGGCTCCGCCCCGCTGCCGCACAAGCTTCTCCTGTTCTTCCTGATGTTGTTCGTTCCCGCGATCATCGCCGGTGCCATCGCGTGGCGCCGCCGCAGGGACCGCCGATCCGACCGAAGCTCAGGGGCGCCATGGAACACGTGATCGCAGTGATCGGTATCGTGGCCGGCGTCGTCGTGGTCGCCGGGGGCGCTGCCCTGCTCAACAGCCGCAAGGCCAGGTCGGCGTCGGACGAGGAGGTGCGCGACGACACCGCCGAGTACCTGACGATGATGGTCGGTGTCCTGTACGCGTTGGTGCTCGGCCTCGCGCTGGTCTCGGTGTGGGAGACCAAGGACAGCGCCGACACCAACGTCAGCGCCGAGGCGGGGGCGCTGCACCAGACGTATCTGCTCGCCGACGGGCTGCCCCCCGCCGCCGCCCAGCGGGCCCGCTCGGCGGTGGACACCTACGCCGCCTACGTCCGCCACGACGAGTGGCCGATGATGGAGCAGCGGAAGCCGCTGGGCCCGCACGGCTGGACGCTCCTGCACGACGTGCAGACCGCGTGGACCGACTTCGAGCCCACCACCAACGCGCAACAGCAGGTGGACCAGCTGGCGTTCGCCCAGATCTCCGCCGCGTACCAGGGCCGCCACGGCCGTGAGGCCGCCGCGGGCGGGGGCATGTCGGGGGTCATGTGGTTCGGCCTGATCGCCGGCGGCGCGCTCACCCTGGGCCTGATGTTCCTCTTCGGGATCGAGCGCACCCGCACCCATCTGGTGCTGGCCACGGGCTTCACCAGCCTCATCGCCTTCGTGGTCGTCCTCATCTACGCCCTGAACTCCCCCTTCGGAGGCCCGCTCGGCCTGAGCGCCGCGCCCTTCGCCGCCGTCGGCCTCGGCGGCTGAGGCACCGGCCGTGGAGCGCGACGGGGTTCAGCCGGGGGCACCGGTACGACGGCGGACCGGCGAGGAAATGTGAGGCGATGGCGAGGTTGACGGTCGAGGACGGCCGGCTGGTGGTCCGCCTGTCCTGGTGGGAGCACCTCGTGACGGGCACCCGGACGGTGCGGGTGCCCGTGGAGGCGGTCCGGCAGGTCACCCGGACGCCGGAGCCCTGGCGTCTGCTGCGCGGCACCCGGGAGCGGGGGCTGCTGCTCCCCGGACGGCTGTGCCTCGGCGTCTGGCGCCACCCCGTCGGCCGGGACCTCGTCGCCCTGCGCCCGTTCGGCGACACCGCGGTGGGCGTCGACCTGCGCCCGCCGGTGCCGTTCGCCCGCATCGCCGTCCACGTGGACCGGGCGCCGCAGGTCGTGGCCGATCTGCGCACCGCGATGGGCGAGCGGACCGCCGCGGCAGCCACCGCCGCCACCGCAAACGCCACCGGCGCAACGCCCGCGGCCGCAACCACCGCCGAGCGGGACGACGAGCCGGGCACGCCGTGATCCGGGTTGCCGGCTGGATCACCGCGCTTGACCTCAAGCCCGCTTGAACTCCTAGGTTCAGGGTCATCGGAAACAGCCACCAGAGGAGGCAGTCCCCATGACCGCGACCGCTATTCCCGAGACGTACCGCAACGCCGTCGTCGCCCACATCATGCTCGACGGCGCCGCGAACGCGATCGAGTTCTACACCCGCGCGTTCGGTGCCGACGAGCTGTTCCGGCTCGCCGGCCCGGACGGGCGCGTCCTGCACGCCGAGATCGGGATCCAGGGCTCCACGGTCATGCTGGGCGACGCCGAGGGGCCGCACTTCAGCGCGCCGACGGCTGTCGGCGGCACCACCGTGGGCCTGCACGTCTTCGTCGACGACGTCGACGCGCTCGTACGGCGGGCCACCGCGGCCGGGGCGGAGCTCCTCCAGCCACCGGCCGACCAGTTCCACGGCGATCGCACGGCCATCCTGAAGGACCCCTACGGCCACGTCTGGGTCTTCCTCACGCACCTGGAGGACCTGACACCGCAGGAGGTGGCCCGCCGAGCCCGGGAGCTCCTGCGCTGAACCCGCCGGCCGGCGCCGGGCCGAACGGGGCCGAGGCCGCGTCCGCATGGCGCCGCCGCCAGAACTCGGCGTGCGGCCAGCGTCGTTCGAGGCCGTAGTAGGCGTGGCGGTTGCGCAGGTGGGCGGCCACGACGGCGTCGACGTCGGCGGCGTAGCGGGACAGCGCGCCGGTGTCTCCGTCAAGGCTCGCGTGGACGGCCCGGCCGGCTCGCATGCCCGTGTACAGGGCGGTGAGGATGCCCTGGGAGGAGAGCGGGTCGAAGGCGGCGGCGGCGTCGCCGGCGGCGATCCAACCGGGGCCGTGGACGGTGTCCAGGCGGGAGACGTGGGCGGGCGCGCGGCGCGGCGCGGCGCCCGGTGGCCACCGGCGCCCGGCCGCGCGGGCGGCGGTGTGGCGGGTGCGGGCCAGCGCGGCGCGCAGCCGCACCCGGTCGGCGCCGCGGGCGGCGGGCAGGTCCGCGTCGGTGAAGAACGCGACGAGGAGCCGGTCGTCCGGCAGCAGGGCGCTGTACCACCAGCCGTCCGGCACGGCCTCGACGAGGGTGGTCCGGTCCGCGGCGTCCGCCGGGTCGAGAGTGAGGTGGAGCGCGAGGAGGCGGTCGCCGACCAGGCGGCGGGCGCCGTGGGTGGTGGCGATCGCGGCGCGGCGGCCGGTGGCGTCCACGAGCCGGCGGCAGCGTACCGTCCGCCCCTCCAGGGCGAGGCTCCAGGTACCGTCCAGTCGGCATGCGTGGGGGCGGACGAGGGCCTCCCGGACGTCCACGCCGGCCGCCGCCGCGGCCTGGCGCATCCGGTGGTCGAAGAGCGCGCGGTCCAGGTGCCAGCCCGGTCCGTACGGGTCGTGGATGCTGTCGACGGAGGCCGGCCGGGCGGAGCCCCAGGTGGAGCGGTTGCCGTAGCAGGGCAGGTGCCCGTCACCGGGGACGGTGTCGGCCACCCCCAGGTCGCGCAGCAGCATCCGGGCGGCCGCCGGCAGCGCCTCCCCGACCGGAGGTGGGCCGCCGGGGGCGTGGACGAGCAGGACGCTGCGCCCCCGGGTGGCGAGGGCGAGGGCGGCGGCCGTACCTGCCGGTCCGCCGCCCACCACGGTGACGTCGTAGTCCGGTGCCACGAGCCGCACTCCTCTCCGTGTCGTGCTCTCCGGGCGCACCGTCGACGGCGGGGAACGGATGGTCGACGGCCGAACTCCCGATGCGCCCCCTCTGCAATGTTCGGTGGGCGACGACGGGCAGTTGAGCGCGCGCGGGCGTGAACGGGGGCGCGCGTCGAGGGTGTGCCCGGACGGCTCACGCCCCGTCGGCCGCTCCGCCCGGAGGCCGCAGGTCGGCGGGCAGTGCGTCCACCGCACGGTCGTGCCGTTCCCGCGACGGCGGCTGCGTCTACGGTTGGGTCGACGTGGCCACGGGCGGCGTGGAGGCAGCGATGAGGGTCGTGTTCGTGCACGGGGCGTGCGTCCGGGACGGGGCGTGGTGGTGGCACCGCACCGCCGAGCGGCTGCGGGAGCGGGGGGTGCCGAGCGTGGCGCCGGCGCTGCCCAGCTGCGGTGAGGCGGGCCGGCCGGGCGGCACCGGCGGACCGGGCCTGCCCGAGGACGTCGCGGCGGTGCGGCGGGTCCTGCTGGGCAGCGAGGAACCCACCGTCGTGGTCGCCCACAGCTACGGGGGAATCGTCACCGCGGAGGCGGCCGCGAGGATCGGGTCGGTGCGCCACCTGCTGCTGATCTCCAGTTACCTGCCCGAGCCCGGGCAGAGCCTCTCGGACTTCGGGCGCGGCGGCCCCGCACCGTTCCTGGACGTCGACCCGGAGGCCGGCACGTTCGGCGTCCGCCCCGAGCTGCTCGTGGACACCTTCCTGCCGGACTGCGACCCGCGGATCCAGGCGCAGGCGGCGGACCACCTCGCCCGCCAGAGCCTGCGGGTCACCGGGCAGCCGGTCGGGGCGGCCGCATGGCAGCAGGTGCCCTCGACGTACCTGGTCTGCGCCCAGGACCGGGGCACCCCGGCGCGCCTCCAGCGCGAGTTCGCCCGCCGGGCCGGCCGCGCCGTCGAGATCGACGCGGGCCACCACCCGTTCCTGTCGCGGCCCGCCGAGGTGCGGGACCTGCTGCTGACCCTGTGACGGGGACGCCCGTGGGGCGTGGAGCGTGCGTGCCGTCGCCGGGCGCCGCCCGGCGGCTCGGTCCGCGCGGTCGGCCGCCCCCGTTCGATCGACCGGGCGTCAGTACTCGCGCAGTGACGGCCAGAGGGCGGACCACCGCTGGTGGGCGCCCTCGCACAGCACGACCTCCGCGTCCTGCTCCTGGTTGGCGACACCGAGGCCGTTGTCGATCCGGTCCACGGAGCGGCAGCCGGTGAAGTGCCCTGCCAGCCGGTGGCCGTCGGCCTGCTCGACGAGCAGGACCGGGCCGTCGTCGCCGTCCGGGGGCGGCCCCCAGTCGTACAGGCTCATGTGGCCGGAGTAGGCGGTGGGGAGCCCGTAGGCGGGCCCGTACCGGGCGAGGGCGCCCGCCTCGCCGTAGTTCGAGGTGAGCAGGACGGCGCGGGCGCGCTGCGCGGTGGGGATCCCGGCCCAGGCGGCTGCGGTGGTACGGGCGAGCCGGGGCCAGCCGATCTGCTCGCCCTGGTCGATGTCGACGGCGTTGGTCACGGCGACCGCCCGGACCGGCAGCACCGGCAGGGCGGCCAGGGCGCTGGTGGCCGCCGCCAGGAGGAGGAAGCCGGTGAGGGACCGCCAGGAGTGGCGGGCGCGGCGGACGACGGGTTCGCAGCCGGCCGCCGTCACCGCGAGCAGCAGGGGGAGCGGGTAGTACGGCTTGCCGCCGCCGAGCAGCGCCAGCGCGCAGAGCAGCGGGTAGCCGAGCCCGAGCGGCCGGGCCCAGCGCAGCTCGTCCGCGCGGAGCAGCCGGCGCAGGCCCACCACCGCGACGGGGACCAGGACCGGGGAGAACTGGAGCAGGTGGAGCGGCAGGAACAGCAGCCGACCCGACAGGCCGTCGACGTGGCTGAGCACCCGGGCCACCTTCAGCTCCGGCCAGCCGTGGGTGGCCTGCCAGACGAGCGTGGGGGCACCGATGAGGAGCGCGAGGAGCAGCGCGAGCAGCGGTCCCGGCAGCCGTCGAACGCCGCCGGGCCGGGGGAGCGGCGGGCCGGGCCGGCGGCGTTCGACGGCTGCCGGCAGGTCCACCAGCAGGGCGAGGAGGAGCGCGAGGAGCAGGGGCAGGACGAGCTGCTTGTTCAGCAGCGTCGTCCCGACCGCCGCGCCGAGGGCCGGCCACCAGCGGCCGTCCCGGGTCCGCAGCAGCCGGGCCGTCAGCAGCAGGACGCCCAGCTCGGCGGTCAGGTCGAAGGTGCTGGTGGACAACAGGTGGCCGATCGCGAGCAGGTACCCCGAGCAGGCGCAGCACCCGGCCGCGAGGACCTGTCCGTCCCGGCCGGCTCCCAGTTCCCTGGCCAGCAGGGCGGTCAGCACCACGGAGCAACCGGAGAGCAGTGCGGGGACGACCCGCAGCCCCGTCGGATCGGCGCCGAAGAGGGCCGAACCGAACCGGGCGAGCAAGGGGGTCAGCGGAGGCTGGTCGACGTAGCCCCAGGCCGGGTGCCGGCCGGCGAGCAGGAAGTACAGCTCGTCGCGGTGGAAGCCGTACCGCCCGGAGAGCGCGATCAACACGCCGGCGACCGCGGTCGCGACGACCAGGACCGGCCGCACCGCGAACGGCGGCAGACCGACCCGACCATCCCCCCGCATGCCCACCGCAGCAGCATGGCAGTCCGCCGGGGCGCGGCCAAGGGGCGCGGCACACGGCACTGCGGGGGTGGACCGGGTCGAGGTTCCGCCGCCCGGCCCGTTCCCCGCCCCCGCCGCCCGGCCCGTTCCCCGCCCCCGCCGCCGTTCTGCGACACGATGCAGTGCGGCGGCGGGATCGTCCTCGGGAAGGGCCGTCATCGTGGGCGGCGGCATCGCCGGCCTCACGACCGCGCCGAGCCTGCCCGCGGTCGGGGTGCGGCCCGGGGGAGCGCACCCGCAAGGATCGCGTCAAGGAGTCGTCCGGCGGCTTGCCCCCGGCCCGCGTCCTGGTACACCGGAATCCGGAGGTGTGCGAGATGCGCCGATTCGAGATGCGGGGGCCGCTCTCACTGGTGGCCGCCGCCGTGATCCCGCTCGCGGTGAGTGCGGTGCTGCTGCCGTTGCGCGGCCACCTGGCCAACACCAACGTGGCCCTGCTGCTGGTCGTCTCCGTGGTGGCGGTGGCGGCCGTGGGGCACCGGATGGCGGGCGCGGTCGCCGCGCTGAGCGCCGCGGCGTGGTTCGACTTCTTCTTCACCAGCCCGTACGAGCGGTTCGCCATCAGCGGCTCCTCCGACATCACCACCGCGGTGCTGCTGCTGGCGGTCGGGCTGGCGGTGTCCCAGCTGGCCGCCCGCGCCCGGCGGTTCGAGGTCATCGCGGTCACCGATGCCGGCCACCTCGACCGGATCCGCGAGGCCGCGGACATGGCGCGCTCGAGGCCGGCGCCCGCCGTGGTGGACCACGTACGGGCCGAACTGGTCGACCTGCTCGGGCTGCGGGGCTGCCGCTTCGAACCCGGTTCCCTGCTCGGCCGGCCGCCGCGGCTGGAGCCCGACGGTTCCATCGTCGTCGGCCGCAGGACCTGGGCGACCGACGAGCTGGGCATGCCCGGCAAGGAAGTGGAACTGAGGGTGTTCGGCAACGGCAGGTACGTCGGCCGGTTCATGCTCGACGCCGTTCCCGGCAGCAGGCCCGACCGGCAGGCCCTGCTCGTCGCGGTGACCCTGGCCGACCAGGCCGGCGCCGCACTGGAGACGTCGACCCGTCCGGTGCACGCCGCGTGACCCGGCCCGCCCGGCGGGCGGCCTGACCTCCCGTCGGGCGGCCGGTCGGCAGCGTGGGGCTTCTGCCGCCGCGGGCCCGGCCGGAGAAGGGACGCGACGGGCGGCCGGCTAGGCCGCGGAGTCCTCCGGGAACGCCACCGGGTAGGGCTCGGCGAAGTCCGCGGACCGCCCGACGGCGCTCCACCTCTCGTCCTGCGCCAGCAGCCGCCGGTCCTGGGCGATGGACCCCTCCGACGCCGTCACGCCGAGCGCCAGGTTGGTCGGGATGTCGCGGCGCTTCGCCATCCGCACCAGGATCTCCGCGGCGCGCACCGGGTCGCCGGCCGCGCCCCCGGTGTTCTGCCGGACCCGGCGGTTGACCGCGCCGACGGTGCCTTCGTAGCCCTCGGGCACGTCGTGCACGGTCATCGAGGAGCCGGCCCAGTCGGTGCGGAATCCGCTCGGCTCGACGACCAGGACGCGCACTCCGAACGGCTCCGTCTCCGCGCGCAGCACCCGGCTGAAGCCGTCGATCGCGAACTTCGCCGCCTGGTAGGAGGCGATGCCGGGCGAGCCGCCGACGCGGCCGCCCATGGAGGAGAACTGGACGACCAGGCCGCCGCCCTGCTCGCGCAGCAGGGGGATCGCCGCCTTGGTGACGTTGTAGACGCCCCAGAAGTTCGTCTCGAACTGGGCGCGGAAGTCCTCGTCCTCGGTGGTCTCGATCGGGGAGACGTTGGCGTAGCCGGCGTTGTTGACCAGCACGTCGATCCGTCCGAAGCGCTTCCGGGCCTCCTCGAGCGCCGCCCGCGCGGCCCGCGGGTCGGTCACGTCGAGGGCGATCGGGGCGATCCGGTCGCCGAACTCGGCGGCCAGGTCGTCGAGCTGCTCGGGCCGGCGGGCGGTCGCGGCCACGGTGTCGCCGGCCTCCAGGGCGGCGCGGACGAGGGCGCGGCCGATGCCCCGGGAGGAGCCGGTGACGAACCAGGTCTGTTGCGTGCTCTGGGCGTTGTTCTCGGTCATGCACTTAGCAAAACACTGTTGCGTAAATAGTGCAACCCTGTTGCGCTAACATGGGCCAGGTGCACACCGCCGACACCACCGACCCGACCGGGTTCCAGCGCGCCCGGTCCCCGCGGGCCAAGCAGCAGCGGGAGGCCGCCATCCTGGACGCCGCCCGGGCCCTGGGCGCCGAGCACGGCATCCGGCAGGTCACGCTGACCGACATCGCCGCGGCCGTGGGGATGCACAAGTCCGCGCTGCTGCGCTACTTCGAGACGCGGGAGGAGATCTTCCTGCGCCTGACCGCGGCCGACTGGCAGGAGTGGGCGCCCGTCCTGTGCGCCGAGATCGAACTCGTCGACGCCGGCGACGCGGCCGGCGTGGCCGCGGCCTTCGCCCGCACCCTCGCCGCCCGCGGAACGTTCTGCGACCTGCTCGCCCAGGCGCCGATGAACCTCGAACGCAACGTCTCGGTCGAGCGGGTGCGGGAGTTCAAGCTGGTGACCCTGGCCGCGGTCGACGCGATCGTCACCGCGGTCCGCGCGCGGCTGCCGGAGCTGACCGAGGCCGACGGCGTGGACCTGATGGCCGCCGCGACGTCGATGGCCGGCTCGTTCTGGCAGATCGCGACACCGGGGCCGGAGGTCGCCGCGCTGTATTGCGCCGATCCGCGGTTGGCGCACGCGATCGTGGAGGTGGAGCCGCGGCTGGCGCGGATCCTGACGGCGATGCTCGAGGGGATCGTCGCGGCGCGCCGAGGTGAGGCGCCACCGCGCTGAGTCGGGGGCCGCCCCGCAGCCCGTCCTCGGCCGGGGCGCCCGCCTGCCGGGGGTACCACCGAGCGCCGGGTCCATGAGTCAGATGACCGATGCACGCCGGCCGGACCGGCTGACAACCTTGTCGGTCGAGCGGCTCCGCGCCCGCCCGGGCCCGGTCCGGAGCGGGTCCGTCGTCTGACCCGCTCCGCACCACATCCGTCCCACCCGGGAGAGCCCGTGCCCGCATCCACCGAACCGTCCACCGATCCGGCGGCGAGCCACCGCGCCATCGAGAACCTGATCGCCCGCTACGCCGAACTCGTCGACGACGGCGGCTTCGCAGGCCTCGGCGCCCTCCTCGCCGACGCCACCTTCACCGGGGGGGGCGAGCCCGTGCGCGGGGCCGGGGCGATCGAGCGGATGTTCCGGGACACCCTGGTCGTCCATGCCGACGGCACACCGCGCACGCATCACGTCACCACCAACATCGCCGTCGAGGTCGACGAGCGGGCGGGCACGGCGGCCGCACGCTCGTACGTGACCGTCCTTCAGGCGCTGCCCGGCTTCCCCCTGCAGCCCGTCGCCGCCGGCCGCTACCACGACCGCTTCGAACGCCGGGACGGCCGGTGGCAGTTCGCGGAACGCCGGGTCCGCATCACCCTGGTCGGCGACGTGAGCCACCACCTGCGCCGGACCGACGGACCCAGGTGACCCGCCCTCGGCGCCGGTCGCCCGCGCCGCGCCGTCCGGGTGGATCGGGCGGCTGCCGACCGTGCCGTTCCGGGCGCGGCGCACCGGCACCGGTCGTCGAGGGCCCGGGCGGGGAGAGGTCCACCGGGCCCGGGTCAGGGCGCGGGGGAGTGGTGGTCGATCCGGGTCAGGGCGTCGCGGAGCGCGGCGCGGGTGGTGATGCCGAGCTTGGGGAAGGCGCGGTAGAGGTGGGCGCTGACCGTGCGGGGGGAGAGGCGGATCTGTTCGCCGATCTCCTTGTTGGTCAGGCCGCCGGCGGCCAGTTCGGCGACCCGCCGCTCCTGCCAGGTCAGCGGCACCCCGGTGGGGGCCGGGGACTGGGGTGCGACCCCGGCGGCCCTCAGCTCGGCCTGCGCCCGCTCGGCCCACGCGGTGGCGCCGAGCCTGGTGAGCGCCTCGGCCGCCAGGGCGAGGGAGGTGCGGGCCGCCGCGCCGCCGCGGGTGCGGCGCACGCGGATCCCGTACGCCAGCCGGATCCGGGCCAGTTCGAACGGGAACCGTTCGGCGGCCGGGTGGGACTCGGCGCGTGCGTACACGCGCGCGGCCTCCTCCTCGTCGTCGGCCGTGACCGCCAGGGCCCCGTGGGTGATCAGGGCCAGGCGCGGGGAGATCTCGGGCAGGCCGGCGTCCCGTGCGGCGAGCGCGTGGACCCGGGCCTGCTCGGCACGTCCGGTGTGCAGGGCCGCCTCGACGAGGTCGAGGAGGGTCCGCGACGCCTGGTGGGTGTAGAGCCGGAACGCTCCCGGTGCGGTGATGCCGATGGCGTAGAGGAAGGCGGTCTCGTAGTCGCCCGCGCTGAGGGCGGTGGTCGCGCCGACGGCCTCCGCGAGCTGGGTCAGGAACCCGACACCGCGCGGACGGGCCCACGCGTCGACGGCGGCCTGGAGGTCGCGTGCCTCCTCCACCCGACCGCGCACGGCCGCGAGCTGGGCCAGGTAGGCCCGTGTCTGGTACGCGAACAAGTGGTTGCCGGGCTCCACCGCCAGGGTCAGGGCACGCTGCCCGGTGCGTTCCGCGGCGTCCCACTGGCCGAGCGCCAGCTGGTCGAGCATGATCAGGTGCAGCATGACGATGCCGCTGGACGTCGCGCCGGTGTCCAGTTCACGGTCCACGACGCGCTCCAGGTACGGCCGCAGCGGGCTCAGGACGTCGAGGTGGTAGGCGGACACGGCCAGGCGCGCGACGTCCCACGGATCCTGGTTCTCCAGGTCCGCCGAGGCCCGCTCCACCTTCTCGGACCAGCCGGCGCCGTGCCGGACCACGTCGCTCCACGTGTGGGCGTACATCCACGCCCGTTCGGTGGCGAGGCCGCCGAGGGAGGCGAGGATCTCGTGGGTGCGCTGCCACGCGGCACGGCTCCCGGCGAACTGGCTGACGGCGAGCAGGAGGCTCACCAGCCGGTCGAGCACCTCGTCGTTCCGGCCCGGGGCGTGCTGGGCCTCGTCGCTCCGGTCCGGGGCGTGGTGGTTCGCGTCGTGCTGGTCCTTGTCGCTCCGGTCCGGGGCGTGGTGGTTCGCGTCGTGCTGGTCCTTGTCGCTCCGGTCCGGGGCGTGGTGGTTCGCGTCGTGCTGGTCCGGGCCGCTTCCGGCCCCGGTCGGGCCGTTCCGGTCCGTCCCGCCGTCGCGCAGCCGCTCCACCGCCGCCGCGATCTGGCGGTGCGTGGCCCGCACGTCGCCGTTCTGGTAGAGCGCGAGGTAGGCGTTGGCGAGGACCGCAGCGGGGTTGTCGTCCTCTCCGGGCGCGGCGGCGAGCGCGAGGCTGTGGGCCTGGTCGAGCCGGTCGGCCTGCCCGGCGACGTACGCCGCGTCAGCGAGCCGCCTGGAGCGCTCGGCGCGGTTCTCGCTCAGCTCGGCGGCGCGGGTCAGCCAGGACACGGCCACGTGCGCCCCGCCGCGCCGGGTCGCGGACCGGGCGGCGGCTTCCAGGACGGCGGCGACGTCCTCGTCGGGGTCGAGGGTGGCGGCCGCCAGGTGGATGGCGCGCCGCTCCGGGTGCTCCTGGTGGACCTGCGCCAACACCCGGTGCGCGGCGCGGCGTTGGTCGGGCGTGGACAGCTGGACGACGCTCGAGCGCACGAGCGGGTGCCGGAAGGCGAGTTCGCCGGTGGCCGGCTCGACGACCAGCAGACCGCACGCGACCGCTTCGTCGACGCCGCGCATGCGGTACCGCACGGCCGGGGCCGGGCCGTCGCCCGACCTGGCCGTCGCGCCGTCGAGGGCACCCGTGAGCAGCTGCGCCCGGACGGTGTGGTCGAGGCGGGCGAGACGGGTGGCGTAGATCTCCTGGATCCGCCGGGGCAGGGGTACGGCGTTCGGGCCGAGGAGGTCCTCCGGCGCGCGGTCGCCGGGGCGGGAGGCGAGGTGGGTGGGCAGTTCCAGCAGGGCCAGGGGGTTTCCGCGGGCCGTGTCCAGCACGAGCGCGCGCACCTGCTTGCCCAGGTGGGGGTGGTGACGGTCCAGCAGGCAGGTGGCGTCCGCGTCCGCCAGCGCGCCGACCGGCACCTCCGGCAGCGCCGCGGTGTCGAACCGCGAGGCGATGTCGCTGCGCACGGCGACCAGGAGTTTGACGCCGGGGCTGCCGGCCAGTCGGCGGCCGATGAACCCGCAGACGTCGGCGCTCGCGTCGTCCAGCCACTGGCCGTCGTCGAGGACGAGCAGCAAGGGCCGCTTGGACGCCGTCGAGGACAGCAGGTCGAGCACGGCGATGCCGAGGGCCATGACGGACGGCGGCGGGGCGTCCACCCGGCTGGTCACGGCGTCGAACGCCGTGCGGACGACGGCGTTCGGCTGCCTCCGGCCGGGCTGGCCGCCGTCCGCGAGCAGCGGGTAGAGGAGCTGGTGCAGCCCGGCGTAGGGAAGCTCCGTCTCCGCCTCGACCCCGGTGGCGCGGATCACCAGGTGACCGTCCGCGGCCGCGAGCCGGGCCGCCAGGTCGAGCAGGGCGCTCTTGCCGACTCCAGCCTCCCCCCTGAGCACCAGGGCCTGTCCGTCGGGGACCCGGACGAACGCGGACAGCCGCGCCCGCTCGTCGTCCCGACCGACCATCACCATGCCCGGTTCCATGCCCGGTTTCCTCCCCCTACCCCGAGGTACCGCTGACCCAGCCGGTTCAACTGGATGGTTAGTTGATTACACTGTGTGAAAGTGGACCTGTCAAGTAAACGGTTAGTTAGGAGCTGGACGCATGGAGCGTGACGCCGAAGCAACGAGGCGCAGACTCATCGCGGCCGGGCGCGCCGAGTTCGCCGCGCACGGCCTGAACGGCTCCCGCGTCGACCGCATCGCCGCCGCCGCCCGGAGCAACAAGGCGCAGATCTACCACTACTTCGGGAACAAGGCCGGACTGTTCGACGCGGTCTGGAACGAGCTGGTCGAACAGATCGTCACGGGCGTGCAGGTCGACGTGGACGACCTGCCCGGGTTCGCGGCCGGCCTGAGCGACCTCTACGCCGAGTACCCGGACATCCCCCGGATCATCACCTGGCAGCGCCTGGAGCGCGGCGACGCGCTCAACGAGCTCGGGGTCGCCGAGGTGCGTTCCAGGAGTGCCGCGATCGCCGCGGCGCAGGCCAGGGGACTGGTCTCCGACCGCTTCGAGCCCGAGGTCCTGTTCGCCCTGCTCGTCCACCTCGCGATGCTGTGGGCCGCGGCCAACCCGGAGGTGCTGGCGGTGGTGGGCCTCGCCGACCGGGAGCGGCGTCGCGAGACGGTCCGCCGCATCGCCGCCGCCCTGGTGGAATGAGCTCGCACCGCGCCGGGCAGTGAGCCCGGTCGCGGAGGCGTCGCCCCATGGCGGCGGCCGTGGGCGGTCGGGCCTGCCGTGGCCGGTCGGGCCGGGGGTGGCCGGGCCGGGCCGGGAGTGGCGCGGCGTCGCCGGTCGCGGCGCCGTGGGCTGGCGCGGGCTGCCGTGGGCTCCTCAGATCAGGCTGCCGCACCAGGTGTTCCGGGTCAGCCAGTCGTCGTGGCTGAACCCGTCCAGCCCGGGATCGACCGTCGATGTCGGCACGGAGACGAACGTGCTCTCCGGTCGGATCCGCTCGGGCAGCTCGCGGAAGCGGTCCCGTCCGGGCTCGGGAGCCGGGGCGGACGTGTCCTTGCGAGGTTTCATCGGGTACCTCCCGCACGTGGTCGTGCTGTGGACGGGGTGCGAAGGCGCAGTACGGCGTGCTCCCGGCGAGCTTCGCGTCGGGAGCGGGGCTGTGTCGCCTACGGCATGAGAATAACCTGTTGGAACGGTTATTGAAAGCGCGTCTTGGGCGTCGTCGTCTTGTGGGGCGGCGCTGCTTCGGTTGATGCGTGGGCTGATTGCTGGTGCTTGGCCAGGGTGAGGCGGTCTGGCGTCGCCATGGATAACCGTCCAGATCGGTTATGCGCTGTGCATGGTGGACCGTCGAATGACCTAAGCAACGCGGGCCGGGCGCGCACGTCGGCGACCTTCGCCCGGCCGACGGCCGCGGCCTGCGGCGCAGCCGCGCCGACCGTCAGGTTCCGCCACCGCCACTCCCGTCCCGCCGTCCGGGCGCGGAGAGCAGCCCAGGAAGGTGGTGATTTGCCGTCAACTGACTGATGTGCCGGGACGCCAGGCCCGGGCACTGTTGGTCCCGGCCCCGGGAGGGCGGGTGCCTTCCCGGACGGGCGCACCCGGCCACGGATGACGGCCGACCACCGCCGGTCCGCCGGTCCGCCGGTCCGCCGGTCCGTGGGCCTGCCGCCCTCCCCGAAGCGGAACACCCCGCGTACGCCGTAGCGCGCCCCTGCGGAGCGATCCAACCTCACATCCAGGAACGGAACTTGATGAAACGACTGGTGACAGTACTCACGGCCGCGGTGCCCCTGGCCGCCGCGCTGTCCGCGCCGAGCGCCTCGGCGGCAGCGGGCGGCTCCGCCGCCGCCCCGTACAGCTGCACCGCCCCCGCGCTGAAGGCCCCGTCCGGCACCCAGGTGGAGAGCGTCACCGCGGTCGCGCACGCCGCGGGCACGGTGGACGTCCCCGCGGTGTTCCCGCTGGGCGAGAACCACGTCCCCGACGTACCGGCGTTCTGCGACATCACGGTGACCCTCACCCACCCCGGCCAGGGCGAGCACGCCAAGGTGCGGGTCTGGCTGCCGGCGCAGAAGTGGAACGGCCGGTTGCAGACGGTCGGCGGCAGCGCCTACGCGGCCGGCGACTACGGCACGGGCCTCGCGGCGGCGGTCAAGAGCGGCTACGCCGCCGCGACCACCGACGCGGGCGTCAGCTCGTACCTCGACACCCGGTGGGCGTTGAAGGGCGACGGCCGGGTCGACACCGCGCTGCTGGAGAACTTCGCGTCCCGGTCCGAACACGAGGCGGCGGTCGTCGCCAAGGAGGTCATCGTCGGCCACTACGCCCGCGCCGCCTCCTACTCCTACTTCAACGGCTGCTCGACCGGCGGACGCCAGGGCTACGCGGAGGCCCAGCAGTACCCGGACGACTACGACGGCATCCTCGCCAACGCGCCCGCCGTCAACTGGGACGAGTTCGAGGTCGCCACCCTGTGGCCGCAGGTGGTGATGAACGAGGAGGGGACCTACCCGACCGGGTGCGAGTTCAAGGCCTTCACCGACGCCGCCGTCCGCGCCTGCGACGCGCAGGACGGTTCCGCGGACGGCCTGTTGGCCGATCCGGGCGCGTGCGGCTACGACCCGCGCCGACTGGTCGGCAGCACCGTCGAGTGCGAGGGCCGGCAGCTGACCATCACCGCGGCCGACGCGGAGGTGGTGCGCCGGATCTGGGACGGGCCGCGCACCCCGGCGGGGAGGAAGCTGTGGTCCGGCGTCCCGGTCGGCGCCGACCTGAGCGCCCTCGCGGGCACCACCGTCGACGACAGCGGCCGGCGGGTGGGCGCGCCCTTCCCGGTGCCGGCCGCGTGGGTGACGTCGTGGGTGCAGAAGCAGCCCGTCGCGGACGTCCCGGCCATCACCTACGAGCGGTTCGCCCAGCTGTTCAGGCAGTCCCAGGCCGAGTACGACCGGATCATCGGCACTGACGACCCCGACCTCTCCGGGTTCCGCAGGGCCGGTGGCAAGCTCCTCACCT
Organism: Kitasatospora sp. NPDC048194; assembly: GCF_043202455.1. Taxonomy (NCBI): domain Bacteria; kingdom Bacillati; phylum Actinomycetota; class Actinomycetes; order Kitasatosporales; family Streptomycetaceae; genus Kitasatospora; species Kitasatospora sp. NPDC048194. The sequence continues at coordinate 27,679 of NZ_JBIDAK010000017.1, read as the reverse complement.
GGCACGGCCTCGCCGACCAGTTCATCCCCGCCGAGGGCACCGTCCGGTACCGGCAGCAGGTCGAGCGACGGATGGGCGGGGCCCAGAAGGTCGACGACTTCTACCGCCTCTTCCTCGTGCCCGGCGCCGTGCACTGCGGTCTGAGCGGGACCGACGACCTCGCCGCGCTGACGGCCTGGGTCGAGCAGGGCAAGGCCCCACGGACGCTGCCCGCCACCGTGACCAACGCCTACGGCCAGGCGGTCAGCCGGAACGTCTGCCCGTACCCCTCCGTCGCCCGGTTCCAGGGCCAGGGCCAGGGCGAGGGCCAGGGCGGCGGCACCGGCGACGCCGCCGGCGTCCGCTGCGGCCCCGCCACCGCCACCCGGAACTGACCCGCCCGAACCCGCCGCGGGCTGCCCGCCCCCGGGCGGGGGGGGGGGGGCGGGCCGCGCCGCCGCGGCAGGCCGCGGGGGCCCGCCCCGGGAGGGCCCCCCCGACCGCCCCCCCCCCCCCCCCCCCCCCCCCCCCCCCCCCCCCCCCCCCCCCCCCCCCCCCCCCCCCCCCCCCCCCCTTCGCGGGGGGGCCCCCCCCCGCGGCTCTCGGCGGAGAAAGGGCGAGGGGGCCGGCCGTGGCCGGACCCCCTCGACGGTTCCGCTGTCCCGCTGTCCCGCTCAGAAGTGGTCCACGTCCACGACCGCCTGGGCGAACGCTGTCGGCGCTTCCTGCGGCAGGTTGTGGCCGACGCCGGCGAGCGTCCGGTGCTCGTACGCCCCGGTGAACATGGCCCGGTAGGAGGAGCCGTCGCCGGGAGCGGTGAACGGGTCCAGTGCCGGGTCCAGGGTGATGGTCGGCACGGCGATGACGGGCTTGCGGGCCAGCCGCTCCTCGTAGCGGTCGTAGCGGCGTTCCCCCTCGGCGAGGCTGAGCCGCCAGCGGTAGTTGTGGATGACGATCGCGGCGTAGTCCGGGTTGTCGAAGGCGGCCGCCGTGCGCTCGAAGGTCGCGTCGTCGAACTTCCAGGTGGGGGAGACCAACTGCCAGACCAGGCGGGTCAGATCGCGCCGGAGCTTCCGGTCCTCCATGGCCTTCCGGCCGCGCTCGGTGGCGAAGTAGTACTGGTACCACCAGGTGTGCTCGGCGGCTGCCGAGATCGGCTCCAGCTGCGCCTCGCGGTTGGTGATGAGGTAGCCGCTCACCGAGACCAGGGCCTTCACCCGCTCCGGCCAGAGGGCCGCGAGGATGTCGCCGGTCCGGGAGCCCCAGTCGAAGCCGGCCACGACCGCCCGGTCGATCCGCAGGGCGTCCAGCAGGGCGATGACGTCCAGGGCGATGGCGGCCTGCTGGCCGTTGCGGACCGTCCGGGGCGACAGGAACCGGGTGGTGCCGTGGCCGCGCAGATAGGGGACGATCACCCGGTACCCGAGATCGGCGAGGAGCGGGGCGACGTCGACGTAGCTGTGGATGTCGTACGGCCAGCCGTGCAGGCACAGGACCACCGGCCCGTGCGCGGGGCCGAGTTCGGCGTACCCGACGTTCAGCAGCCCGGCCTCCACCTGCTTCAGGGGCGGGAAGGTCGTGTGGCTGCCCGGGGTGACGGCGGGCACGGCCGGGGCCTTTCCGGAGCGGCGCGGGACGGGCGCGGCGTCCGAAACGCCCTGCAGGCCGGTCAGCGAGAGTGCGGTGGCCCCGGCACCCAGCCCCAGAGCCTTGTTGAAATTGCGCCTGTCGATCATGTGATGCCTTCCGAGAGAAGCGGATGCGTCCCCTGCGCGGGACAGGGGCCGGTCGGGACGTACCCAGGTGCACGGGGCGGCTGTCGCCGGGTGGCTCCACCCGGAGCACAAGGGCACAGAGCACAAGGGCTCTGAGCACAAGGGCTGTGAGCACCAGGGCGCAGAGCGTCAGGGCGCCGGGCGGAGCCGGTGGCGGGCCGGTGCACACGGCTCGCCGCGCCGCACTCTTCCGCCCACCGGCGGGCCGGGACATCAGTCACATGACGGTCAGCACCCCGGGGCAGTGTGGGGTGCTGGTGGGGCCCAGCGGCTGGCCCGTGACCGGATTGGAGGGTGACGATGCGCTGACGACGGGTCGGCGAGGTGATGGCGAGGCCGTACGGGGTCTGTGAGTGGGGGCCCGTCGCCCGAAGCGCCGGCGGGAAGGTGCGTCCGAGGGGCGGGCATTGCGTGCTCACCCATAACTTGTCAAACTGGTGATGTGATCCACGCCTTTCCCTGCGGGACCCTGCCCCTCGACTTCGTCGGGACCCTGCGCGCACGGCGCAGGGCCGCCCCGACGGAGAAGCTGGCGACCCCGGACCAGCTCGACGCGTGGTTCGTCGAGGCGGGCATGCTCGACGCCGCGCCCGGTGCCGACGAGACCGACCTCGCCATCGCCATGGACCTGCGCGAGTCGATCTACTCGCTCGTCGTCGCCCGCCTCGACGGCGAGCCGCTGCCGCCGCGGGCCGTCGCCGAGGTGAACAAGCACGCCGCCGGGCTGCCGGTGACGCTGCGCCTGCACACCGACGGCGCCACCAGGACCGGGAGCGTGGCCCAAGGGCTCGCGGCCCTGGCCCGGGAGACCGTCGAGATCATCGGCGGAGACGAGGCGGCCCTCCTGCGGGAGTGCGCCCGACCCGAGTGCACCCAGGTCTACCTCGACCGCTCGCGCGGCCACCGGCGCGAGTGGTGCGCGATGAGGACCTGCGGGAACCGGGTCAAGGCCGCCACCTACCGCGCCCGCCAGCACAGCGGGGCCGCGTCGTGAGCGCCTCGCCGAGGCCGGCCCGCCGCTGAGGCCGGCCGACCCAGGCGCGGCCTGGGTGGCGCGAGGACCCGGGTGGCCCGGGCTGGGGCTCGTGAGCGGGTCAGCCGGCCAGCGCGGTGGCGTTGACGGTGACCGGGATGTTTCCGCGCGTCGCCTTGGAGTACGGGCACAGCTGGTGTGCCGCGTCGCCCAGCTCCACGGCCATCTCCTGCTCCACACCGCCGAGTTCGAGGTTGAGGACCGCGCCCAGGCCGAACTCGCCGTCGTCGCCGTGGGTCAGTGTCACCTCGACGGTGATGGCGGTGCTCGTGAGCCGGATCTTCCGTGCGGCGGCGGCCCGGCGCACGGCCCCCAGGAAGCATGCCCCCCAGCCGGCGGCGAACAACTGCTCCGGGTTCGTGGCCCCGCCGGCGCCGCCGAGTTCCTTCGGGATGGCGAGCGGGGTGGCGAGGAGTCCGTCACTCGCGGCGACCTGGCCTCCGTTGCGACCCTCTCCCATGACGGTGACCACTCCGGTGTAGCTGACTCCCATTGGTCTGTCTCCCTGTGTCCGGGACCGTGAGGCGGCCCTGAGGAATAACCGGTTGAACCGGTGACGATTATGGTTGGGCCTCTCGTGGGGCGTCAACCCTGCGTTCGGCGCGCGACCGGCGGGCGAGACGTTCGCGAGTGTCTGCTGTCGCTGCCTCGGATGACCGCCGCGGGCCCCTTGATCTCTCGCCAACTTGCTTGAAGCAGAGCCGATGTGCGCTGCCTGGCGGCGCTCGCCTCGAGTGGCTCGGAGGGGCGCACGTCGGCGCGGCCGGTATGCCTTGCCGGGTCTGGCGAGGTGGCGGTGTGCGTCGATCGGGGCCGCACTCTGGTGATCCGTCGGATCTGAGTAACCGGTTAGAGCAGTTATGAGCGCGGTCGCGAGTTGACCCGGCGTCAAGGTGCGCCCACCCCGGACCGACGCGCCCCGGCAGCGTCAACGGGTCGCCCGCGCGGCCTCCTCGATCACCCGGACCACGACCTCCGGACGAGCCACGGCGACCGAGTGGGAGGCCGCCACCTCGGTGACGTGGGCGTTGGCCCGCCGGGCCATGAAGAGCTGGGCCGCCGCGGGGATGTTGAGGTCCTCGGTCGTGACGACGTCCCAGCTCGGCTTCTGCTGCCAGGCGGCGACCGTCGCCGGCTCCTCCAGGGCGCGCCGGGCGATCGGGCGCTGGATGGCGGCCATCAGCGCCGCCTGGCCGGCCGGCACATCGGCGGCGAACTGGTGACGGAACGCGTCCGTCCGGATGTACAGGTCCGTGGTGCTCGTGCCGTCCGGGCCCGGGTAGGTCACCGGGTCCAGGGTGCCCGCCAGCGTCGACCCGGGGTACCTGCCCGTCAGCTCCAGCGCCGTCTCCCCGGGCGCCGGCAGGAAGGCGGCCACGTACACCAGGGCCTTGACCTCGGGGTCGTCCGCGCCGGCCGTGCTGATGACCGAGCCCCCGTAGGAGTGGCCCACCAGGATCTTCGGCCCCGGGAGGTGGCCGGTCAGGCCGCGCAGCGAGGCCGCGTCGTAGGCGGGGCCGCGAAGCGGGTCGGCGGGGGCCACGACCGGGTACCCGTCCGCCTGCAGCCGCTTGATCACCGCGTTCCAGCTGGACGCGTCGGCGAACGCGCCGTGCTCCAGGACGATCGTCGGCTTGGCGCCGGCCGTGCCGGCGGCCGGCGCGGGCGCGCTCGCGGTGCCGCCGACCACCGCGGCGCCCACCGCGAGGACGGCGGCGGCCCGGATCGCCACGGTGGAGAACCGACGCCTGCTGATGTTGCTGCCTGCCATGGGGGAGTCCTTCCGCGGAAGTGTGATCAGCCCGGCCGACGCGCGATGTGCGCCCCCCGGACCGGCCCTCTCGGGCGGCAGGGGTTTCGGCGCCTTCACCCTGCCGCCACGGCGGCCAGGGGAGATCCGTCAGATGACGGTCGATCCGGACGGGCGCCGCACGCACCCAAGTCCGCCCGGGGGGCCAGCACGGGCGGACCAGGTCGCGTTCGACGGTCAACTGACTGATGCGGCGATCCCGCGGTCCGCACCAGGGTGAGTACGACCCGGAGCGCCTTCGCACGGGCACGCACACCGGCGGCCCACCCGTCCGGTACCCCCCTCCCGCCCCACCCGTCCGGCACCGCCTCCCGCCACAGCCTTCCGCCCCACCAGGAGACCTTCCATGGCCCGCATGAGCGTGACCTTCGACAGCGCCGGCATCGACATCGCCGCCCACCTCCACACGCCCGACGCCCCGGCGGCGGCCGGCCCGTGGCCCGCCCTCGTGGTCGGCCACCCCGGCACCAGCGTCAAGGAGCAGTCCTCCGGCCTGTACGCGCGGCGGCTGGCCGAACGCGGCTTCGCCACCCTCGCCTTCGACGCCGCGCACCAGGGCGAGTCCGGCGGCCTGCCCCGGGGCCTGGAGGACCCCGGCCAGCGGGTCGAGGACTTCAAGGCGGCCGTCTCCTACCTGAGCCTTCGCGAGGACGTCGACGCCGCCCGCATCGGGCTCCTCGGCATCTGCGCCTCCGGCGGCTACTCGCTCGCCGCGGCGGGCGGGGACCGCCGGGTCAGGGCCGTCGCCACCGTCAGCGGCGTCGACGTGGCCCGGCAGTTCCGGCTCGGCGCGGCCGGCACCCAGGACCCGGCCGTCTTCCTGAGCCTGCTCGACGCGGCCGCCCGCGCCCGTACCCTGGCGGCCCGCGGAGAGGACCCCGGCGCCCTGCCGGTCTTCCCGGAGAGCGCCGAACAGGCCCGTGCACTCGGTGGCGAGCACGCGGTGGAGGGGTTCGAGTACTACTGCACCGCCCGTGGCCGGCACGAGCGTTCCGCCAGGACCCTCGCCTGGCCCAGCATCGACAAGCTGGCCGCCTTCGACGCCTTCCACGCCGTCCCGCTGATCGGCCCCCGGCCGCTGCTCCAGATCGTGGGCATCAGGGCCGTCACCGACTGGATGGCCGTCGAAGTCCACCAGCGCGCCACCGGCCCCAAGGAGCTGTACCGGATCGAGGGGGCCAGCCACGTCGACCTCTACGACCGGAAGGAGTACGTCGACCCGGCCGTCGACAAGCTCACCGCGTTCTTCACGGCGAACCTCTGAGCGCGCCGCCCGCCACCACCGCACTCAGGAACGGCCACCTGCCGCTCCGCCCCCGTCCGCCCCGGCAGGGCTCCCGGGCGGTGGTCGCGGCGGCCGCACCGATGTGGTGGGGGTACCGCGTCGCATCACCCACGGGACAGTCCAGGGTCGTTATCAGGGTGATCACTGATGGCGGCGCCGGCTGCGCGCAGCAGAGTTGGCGCGGTCAACCCGTCCCACGAGCGCCGTTCAGGAGAAGCTCGATGCGCATCCGTCTCGCCGTCACCACCGTCGCCCTGGCCACTGCTCTCGCGGCGGGGGCGGCTGCACCCGCCATCGCCGCGAGGCCTGCTTCCGGCGCCCCGATGTCCGCGACGCCCACCGTCCAGGACATCCTCGGCCGCCTGCCCGACGACGTCGTCGCGGGCGCACTGATCAGGAGGGACGGTGTGGGCGCCACCGCCGGCCCGGTCACCGCCGATGCGTACCTACGGATCGGCAGTGTCACCAAGGTGTTCACCAACACGGTGGTGCTCCAACTCCTCGCCGAGCACCGGATCGGACTGGACACACCGGCACGGCGGTACGTCCCCGAGGTCCTGCCCGAGGCGTACGCCGGCGTCACGGTGCGCCAGCTGCTCGACCACACCAGCGGCCTGCCCAAGCCCGCCGGGACCCCCGGTCCGGCCGACGGACCCGGATGGCAGCTCAAGTCCGTGGCGCCCGGGGACTTCCTGCGCGAGTCCTTCGCTGCCGCGGCCGACGAGGTGCCGCCGGCAACGCCCGCCGCGCAGCAGTACAACGGGCTCAACTCCCTGGTCCTCGGCCTGATCGTCGAGAAGGTCACCGGCCGCTCCTTCACCGCCGAACTGGAGCGCCGGATCATCCGGCCGCTGCACCTGAGCCACACCAGCCTGCCCGCCGCCGACGACCCGGCGCTGCCCTCGCCCCACGCGGAGGTGTACCTCGACGGACAGGACGTGACCGAGCAGAGCCCGTACCCGTGGGCCGAAGGCGGCATGATCTCCACCGCCGCCGACCTGGACCGCTTCCTGACCGCGCTGTTCCGGGGGCGTCTGCTCCCGCCCGCCCAGCAGGAGCTGGTGTTCGAGGTGCCCGACGTGTCGAACGGCGTCGACAACACCAACTGCGTCAAGGACCCCTGCTACAGCGTCGGCGGGCTCATGCGCTACCAGCTTCCGAACGGCGAGTACGTCTGGGGCAAGACCGGTTCCCGTCCCGGCTGGGACAACGGGTTCTTCGCCACCCGCGATCTCCGTCACCGGCTGGAGTACTCCCTGAACCCGACGGGGGCGGGCAACGACCTCCCGTACATCAAGGCGCTCGTCAACGCCGGACTCGCCGACTGACGGCCGACGAACCGTCCGGGGGAGTACTGGGCGGCCCGGGCGCTGCCCGGCGCCCTTTCGGCCTTCGAGTGGGGGAGTCGAGCGCCGGGGGGCATATGGCTTCACTGCCCTCGGGTTTCATCGGACTCCGCACCTCGACCTCCTCTGGCGTTCCGGCGTGGCGCCAGTAACATGAGGACTCCTCATGTTTTCGTCAGGAGGCTGCCATGCCGGACCGCTACGACCTGCCGGCGGGGTTCCGCTGGGGTGCCGCCACCGCCGCGTACCAGATCGAGGGCGCGGTCGACGAGGACGGCCGCGGCCCCTCCGTCTGGGACACCTTCGTCACCCGCCCCGGCGCCGTCCGGGACGGGCACACGGGTGCGGTCGCCTGCGACCACTACCACCGCTACCCCGAGGACATCGCCCTGATGAGGGGCCTGGGGCTGGACGGCTACCGCTTCTCCATCTCCTGGCCCCGCGTGGTGCCCACCGGCAGCGGCCCGGTGAACCCCGCCGGGCTCGCCTTCTACGACCGCCTCGTCGACGCGCTCCTCGAAGCCGGCATCACACCCCTCCCCACCCTCTTCCACTGGGACCTCCCGCAGGGCCTCGAAGACCACGGCGGCTGGCTCAACCGCGACACCGCGTACCGCTTCGCCGAGTACGCCGCGATCGTCGCGGACCGCCTCGGCGACCGGATCCCCGCCTGGATCACCCTCAACGAGCCCTTCGTCCACACCGTCTTCGGCTACGCCCTGGGCGTCCACGCCCCCGGCCGCACCCTGATGTTCGAGGCCCTGCCGGCGGCCCACCACCAGCTCCTCGGTCACGGCCTGGCCGCCTCGGTCCTGCACGAGCGCGGCCTGGAGGTGATGCTCTCCAACAACCTGACACTGGTGGAGCCGGCCTCGGACTCTGCCGCCGACGCGGCCGCCGCCGAGGCGTACGACGTCCTGCACAACCGGTTGTTCACCGACCCGGTGCTGCTCGGCCGCTACCCCGACCTCTCCGTCCTCGGCGTGCCCGACGACGTCTTCGGTGCCGTCCGCCCCGGCGACCTCGGTCTCATCCACAGCCCGGGCCTCGACGGCCTCGGCCTCAACTTCTACAACCCCACCCGCGTCGCCGCCCCCACCGACCCGGGCCTGCCCTTCGACCTCGTCGACATCCCCGACGTCCCCCACACCGCCTTCGGCTGGCCCGTGGTCCCCGGCGCCCTCACCGGCCTCCTCCTCGGTCTCCGCGACACGTACGGCAAGGCCCTCCCGCCCGTCACCATCACCGAGAACGGCTGTTCCGTCGAGGAGTTCACCGACCCCGACCAGCCCCGCATCGACTTTCTGGCCGCCCACCTCGACGCCCTCGGGCGTGCCGTCGCCGAGGGCGTCGACGTCCGCGGCTACTACACCTGGTCCCTGCTCGACAACTTCGAATGGGCGGAGGGGCTGTTCGGTCAGCGCTTCGGTCTGGTCCACGTCGACTTCGCCACGCAGGTGCGCACCCCCAGGGCCTCGTACGCCTGGTACCGCGACCTGATCGCCGCCCACCGGGCGAGGTCGGGGGAGTAGCCGGGGCCGTCGGCCCCGGGTCGGACGGCGCGTCGGCCGGGCCGGCCACCGGTCGGGCCGACCGCGGGTCCGGCGGGGCGGTGGCGGGCCGGCCGGTCAGCGGGTGCCGACCGGGCCGGTGCTGTCCCGGACGACCAGCTCGGGGCGCAGCAGCTGGATCGAGTTGGCCGGGGTGCCCGCCCGGGTGAGGGCGCGCAGCAGCAGCTCGATCGCCTCCCGGGCCATCTCCCGCTTGGGGATGGCCACGGTGGTGAGCGCCGGAGATCGTCCTGTCCGCCGCTCAGGCGGGGCGCGGCGTCGGCGCGTTCAACCTCATCCAACTGGAACACGCCGAAGCCGTCGTGGCCGGGGCCGAATCCGCCGGTGCACCGGTGATCCTCCAGATCAGCGAGAACGCGGTGCGCTACCACGGCGGCCTGGCGGCCGTCGGCGGCGCGGCGCTCGCGGTGGCCCGGGCGGCCGCCGTTCCGGTGGCCGTCCACCTCGACCACGCCACCGAGCGGACCGCGGTGGCGGAGGCCGTCCGGCTGGGCTTCGGGTCGGTGATGTTCGACGCCTCGGTGCTGCCGTACGAGGAGAACGTCCGGGCCACGGCGGAGGTGGTGCGGCAGTGCCACGCCTCCGGTGTCTGGGTGGAGGCCGAGCTCGGGGAGATCGGGGGCAAGGACGGGGTGCACGCACCGGGGGCCAGGACCGATCCGGGGGAGGGGGCCGAGTTCACCGCGCGCACCGGCGTCGACGCGTTGGCCGTCGCGGTCGGCACCTCGCACGCGATGCTCACGCGTACGGCGAGCCTCGATCTGGAGCTGATCGCCGCCCTGCGGGCCGCCGTACCGGTGCCGCTGGTGCTGCACGGCTCGTCGGGTGCACCAGACGACGTCCTGGCGGAGGCGGGCGCGCACGGCATGACGAAGATCAACATCGCGACGCACCTCAACAAGGCGTTCACCGCAGCGGTCCGCGCCCGCCTCGCGGCCGACGCCGCCCTGGCCGACACCCGGGTCTACCTGGGCGCGGGCCGAGAGGCGGTGGCCCGCGAGGTGGCGCGCCTGCTCGGGATCCTGACGGTGCCCCGGGGAACTGCCGCCGCCTCCTGATCTCGCAGGTACCGCCCGCCGTTCCCGACCGGCGGCAACGGACCCGCTCACAAAGCACCGCAACCGAACGCCGGACGCGGAAATCTGCGTTCTATTTCCTTCAGAGTTGTTGATTGTTGTTGGAAGTCGGGGCTACTGTCCTCGGCAGCATGTCGGCATGTACTCGCCAGCTCCCCCGTCCGGCGTGCGCTCGCGCCCGAGTCCTGACGGCCCCCCACCCCACTGCCGGCCCAGCTCAAGGAGCAGAAGCAGTCGATGAGCAGATCCCCCCATCCCTTCCGCCGGAGCCTCGCGGCCCTGGCGGCGCTCGCCCATGGGACGGTCTCGTAGCGGTCCAGTGGAGCCCCTGCCCACCCCCAAGTGGGGCCCCTGCCCGCCCAGGCGGGGCCTCCGCCCACCCCGGGTGGGGCCTCCGCCCACCCCGGGTGGGGCCTCCGCCCACCCCGGGTGGGGCCCCTGCCCACCCCCAGGTGGGGGCCCCGCCCACCCCCCGCCGTGCCGGCCGCCCGCCAGGGTGTCCGGCACGGAGCGCCACCACGCACCACACCCACCCCTCCGCACCTCCTCCCCACCTCGGAGACGCCCATGGGCCGTCAACGCCCCTTCCCCACCTGGCGCACCGCCCTGAGCGCGACGCTCGCGCTCGCCGGCGCGCTGGGCGGCCTCACCGCACCGGTGGCCGCACAGGCCGCCGAGCCGCACGCCACCACCACCGCCGTCACGATCGACGGCACCAAGCCGGGCCTCACCTTCGACGGAGTCGGCGCGATCTCCGGCGGCGGCGGCAACTCCCGCCTGCTGGTCGACTACCCGGAACCCCAGCGCAGCCAGCTGCTGGACTACCTCTTCAAGCCCGGCTACGGCGCTTCGCTGCAGATCCTGAAGCTGGAGATCGGCGGTGACACCAACTCCACCGACGGCGCCGAACCGAGCATCGAGCACACCCGCGGCACCGTCGACTGCAACCAGGGCTACCAGTGGTGGCTCGCCGAGCAGGCCAAGGCCCGCAACCCGGACATCATGTTCTCCGGTCTGGCCTGGGGAGCCCCCGGCTGGATCGGGAACGGCGACTTCTGGTCCCAGGACACCGTCGACTACCTGATGTCCTGGATGGGCTGCGCCGCCCAGCACCACCTGAACGTCTCCTACCTCGGCGGGTGGAACGAGCGCGGCTTCGACAAGGCCTGGTACGAGAAGCTGAAGAGCACGCTCGTCGCGCGGGGCTACGGCGCCACCAAGGTCGTCGCCGCCGACGACAGCTGGGCCGTCGCCGACGCGATGGCCGCCGACCCGGCGTTCGCCAAGGCCGTCGACGTCGTCGGGGTGCACTACCCCTGCGGCTACATGAGTTCCTTCACCACCTGTCCGAGCACGCCGACCGCCCGGGCGCTCGGCAAGCCGCTGTGGGCGAGCGAGAACGGCTCCCTGGACGCCGACGCCGGCGCCCCGGCGGTGGCACGCGGCATCAACCGCGGCTACCTCGACGGGAAGATGACCTCGTTCATCAACTGGCCGGTCATCGCCGCGCTCTACCCCGACCTGTTCTTCTCCACCGACGGCATGTCGATCGCCAACCAGCCGTGGTCCGGCCACTACGGCATCGGCAGGACCACCTGGGTCACCGCGCAGACGACGCAGTTCGCCAAGCCCGGCTGGCGCTACATCGACGCCGCCGGCGGCTACCTCGGCGGCGCGCGCGCCAACGGCAGCTACGCCACGCTGAGGAGCCCGAACAAGACCGACTACAGCACCGTCATCGAGACCGTGGACGCCGGCGCCGCCCAGACCGCGAGCTTCACCGTCACCGGCGGTCTGTCCACCGGAACGGTCCACGTCTGGTCCACCGACCTCACGTCCGACGACCCGGCGAGCTGGTTCGTCCACGAGCAGGACGTCACCCCGGTCCACGGCGGCTACACCCTCACCCTCCAGCCCGGCCGGGTCTACACCGTGACCACCACCACCGGCCAGGGCAAGGGCACGGCCACCCCGCCGCCCGCCGCGCCGATGAAGCTGCCCTACGCGGACGGCTTCGACACCCCGGCCACCACCACCTCGCCGAAGTACTTCACGGACATGAACGGAGCCTTCCGGACCGTCGCCTGCGGTGGCGGCCGAGCCGGCACCTGCCTGCGCCAGATGGCTCCGACCTCACCGATCCGCTGGACGGACGAGCGCTACAACGCCCCGTACACGATGGCGGGCGACAGCAGCTGGTCCAACTACACCGTGACCGCCGACACCATGTTCGAGCAGGCGGGCACCGTCGAACTCCTCGGCCGGGTCAACCAGCAGGGCCGCAACAACAACGGCCTGAACGCCTACCACCTGCGGGTCAGCGACACCGGCGCCTGGTCCATCGACAAGAGCGACACCAGCTGGAACTTCACCACCCTGGCGAGCGGCACCACCACCGCCCTCGGCACCGGCCACTGGCACACCGTCGCGCTCTCGCTCCAGGGCACCACCCTCAGCGCGGTCGTCGACGGCACCACCGTGGGCGGCGCGACCGACGGAAGCTTCACCAACGGCCGGGCCGGCCTCGGTGTGACCGGCTACCAGACCGACCAGTTCGACAACTTTGCCGTCACCCCCGGCACGCCCACCACCCACACCGGCCCGGTCGCCTCCGGCCTGCCGGGCAAGTGCGCCGGCCCCGCCGGCGACACCAGCGGTTCCGCCGTCCAGCTCCGGACCTGCGACGGCAGCGCCGGGCAGACGTGGAACTGGACCAACGGCACCCTCACCCACAACGGGAAGTGCCTCGACGTGACCGGCGCCGCCACCGCCAACGGCAGCCCGGTGGAACTGTGGGACTGCAACGGCGGCGCCAACCAGCAGTGGACGCCCCAGCCGGACGGCACCCTCAAGGGCACCCAGTCCGGCCGTTGCCTGGACGACCCCGCCTCGGCCACCGCCGACGGCACCCCCCTGGAGATCTGGGACTGCAACGGCGGCGCCAACCAGCGCTGGACCCTGCCGTAGCGGCTGACCCTGCGGGGCCCGCGACGGCCCCCACGCGACCGGTCGGGCGCCTGCGAGATCGCGGGCCCCCGACCGGTCCGCTGTGTCGGCGCTCGTCCACCGCGGCCGTTCGCCGCCCATGGCCGGCGCCCTTTCCGCCGTCCGTCTTCCAGGCGCCACTCGAACTCTCGCCGCCGGAATCCAGGGCCGGCCTTTCCCGGTGAGGCAGGAAAGCATCGACAGTGCAATGGGGAACATGCCTGAACGGCGGAATTTCTGAATACCCGAAGCCGTGCGGCGGCTCATCGTCGGTGCGGGCGCGAGGACATGACCTCACCAGGTAAGTCAAGACTTACCTTCGGGAATGATCGATCGTAGGGTGTGGCTTCGATCGAAGGAGCCCCCTCTTGTCGAGAACGAACGATTCCGCCGCGCATGCGGTCGATTCCGCCGCACGTGCGGTTGATTCCGCTGCGCGTGCGGTTGATTCCGCCGCGCGTGCACTTGAATCCGAGCAGGAATATGTGTCCTCCCTGTATGCCGTGCTCACCGAGCGGCTCGCCGAGGCGCGGGCAAACCGCGCGAGGGTGCTGAAGTCCCAGGCGGACAGCCCCGACGCGGCATACGAGCGGGACATCACCGCCGAGCGCCTGGCCAAGGAGATCGGCCGGCTCGAGGGCGCCGACAAGGGACTGGTCTTCGGGCGCATCGACTGGACGGACGGCACGGCCCTGCGCATCGGGCGGATCGGACTGCACACGGACGAGGACGACCTGCCCCTGCTCGTGGACTGGCGCGCCAACGCGGCGCGGCCCTTCTACGAGGCGACACCGGTCCACCCGATGGGCCTGCGGCGGCGCCGGCACCTGCGCGTCGAGGAGCGCACGGTCGTCTCGGTGACCGACGAACTGCTGGACGGGAGCGCCCCGACCGAGGAGGACGTCGTCGGCGACGGCCCGTTGACGGAGGCTCTGTCGGCACGGCGCACCGGCCGGATGCACGCGGCCGTCGCGACCCTGCAGGCGGAGCAGGACGCGATCGTCCGCTCCGCCCACCGCGGCGTGACCGTGGTCCAGGGCGGCCCCGGCACCGGCAAGACGGTGGTCGCCCTGCACCGGGCGGCCTACGTCCTGTACGCGTTCCCGCGCGCCGCCCAGGAGGGCGTCCTGGTCGTCGGCCCGAACGCCCGTTTCCTCGACTACATCTCCCAGGTCCTTCCCTCGCTCGGCGAGAACGACGTCGTCCTGGCGACCTGCCCGGAACTGGCCGAAGTGCCCACCCACGCGGCCGACCCCTTCGACACGGCACGCCTCAAGGGCGGCGCCGACCTCGCCGACGCCCTGGCCGGCCTGCTGCGCGCCCACCAGGCCCCCGCCGGTGACTTCACCGCGCGGGTCGGACAGGAACTGGTCCACCTGTCCGGCGAGGCCGTCGCCACGGCGCGCGACGCCGCCCTGGCGGCCGCAGTTGGCCACAACCCCGCCCGGCAGGCGTTCAAGGAGCTCCTGGCCGACGCCGTCGCCGACGCGATGCGACGGGACATGGGCGACCTCCTGGAGCAGATCGACGCCGATGCCGCCCGCATGACGGGCCTGGACCTCGACCGGTTCACGGGAGCCGCCCAGCGCCGCACCGAAGGCGCGCCCGACGCCGGTCCGGTCCACGAGCTGGACCTGGACGCCATCCGCGCCGACCTCCTCGCCGACGCCGACGTCGACCGAGCGGTCGAGGCGCTGTGGCCGCGGCTGGCACCCGGCGACCTCGTGCAGGCGCTCCTGACGGACGCCGACGCGCTCGCCGAGTTCCTGCCCCACCTGAGCGCGCCGGAGCGCTCCCTCCTGCTGCGCGGTCCGCACGACCCGTGGACGGACGCCGATGTGGCGTTGCTGGACGAGGCGGCGAGCCTGGTCGACGGCCCCCCGGAGCGGACGTACGGGCACGTCGTGGTCGACGAGGCGCAGGAACTGACCGCCATGCAGTGGCGGATGATCGCCCGCCGCTGCCCGGCGAGGTCGATGACGCTGGTGGGCGACTTCGCCCAAGCGGGCCCGGTCGCCACGGCGCGCGACTGGAAGGAGGCGCTGAGCCCCCACCTCGGGCCGCGGTTCCAGCTGCACCACCTGACCGTCAGCTACCGCACCACACAGGAGATCCTGGAGAGCGTCCGAGACCTGCTCACCCGGATCGCCCCGGACCAGAAGCCCACCCGGTCGCTGCGAAGCGGTGAGCACCCGCGCACCGTGACCACACCGTCCGCGGACGGGGCGGTCGCCGCCGTCCTCCGCGAACTCCACGCCCAGAGCACCGCACACCCGGGCGAGCTGCTGGGCGTGGTCTGCGCGGACACCAGGGTGAGCGAACTGACGGCCCGGGGCGTCGCTCACCACGCCCGCGTCGTGCCGGCGTCCGAAGCGCGCGGCCTGGAGTTCGACGGGGTCGTCGTCGTGGACCCCGAGGAGATCATCGCGGCCCGCCCCGGCGGGGAACGGGACCTGTACGTGGCCCTGACCCGGGCCACCAAGCGCCTGTGCACCGTCACCGTCCAGCCCGCCTGACGACCCGGCGCCCTCGCTATGTCGCAGGTCCCACCAGATCTCCCTGACGGGGGACTTCGCGACCGGTGGCTGGCTGGTCGGGCTCCTGGAACTCCGAGAACACCGGCCGGGTGGTCAGCGCCATCTCCTCCGCCGGCGCCCCGCCCCCCGCTCCAGGGGGGCGGGGCGCCGTTGCGCCCTGCACCCGGCTCCAGCGCTGCGCCGCGGTCCGTCCCGGTGGCGCGGGCTCCGACCTCGCCCACGTGACACCGACCAGCAGACCCTGGACAGGCACCTCACCCGATCACGGAGCCCCAGCGCCGGCCCGGCGACGTCGCGCACGTCGGCGCGCGCCCCGCGCAGCGCCACCCATGTCGTCCTGGAACCTCACCGCAGCCGCCCCCGGCCGCGGTCGGCCGCCGCACACCGGGGCTCGTGCCGTGAAACACCGTGACCGTCTTCCTCACCTCACCTACTTGCGCGGCCGCGGCAGCAGCTCAGCGGTTCACCGCCCGCATCCCGTCCTCGTCGTAGCGCTCGCCCGCCGCCTTCGGCACCTCAGCCTCGATGCGGGCCAGGTCCTCGTCGGTCAGCTCGACGTCGACCGCGCCCGCGTTCTGCTCCAGGTAGGTGCGTCGTTTGGTGCCCGGGATCGGCACGAGGTCCTCGCCGCGGGCCAGGACCCAGGCGATCGCCAGCTGGGCCGGGGTGACGCCCTTCTCCGCGGCGATCTCCTTCACCTTCTCCGCGAGCCGGAGGTTGGCCGCCAGGTTGGCCTCGGTGAAGCGCGGGTTGCCGCGACGGAAGTCGTCCCGGTCCAGCTCGTCCGGAGAGCTGAAGCGGCCCGCGAGAAAGCCGCGGCCTAGGGGCGAGTACGGAACGAACCCGATCCCGAGCTCCCGGCAGGTGGGCAGCACCTCGGCCTCCACGTCCCGGGTCCAGAGCGAGTACTCGCTCTGGACCGCGGTGACCGGGTGGACGGCGTGGGCGCGGCGGATGGTCTCCGCGCTCGCCTCGCTGAGCCCGATGTGCAGCACCTTGCCCTCGGCGACCAGCTCGCCGAGCGCGCCGACGGTCTCCTCGATGGGCACGGTCGGGTCGACCCGGTGCTGGTAGTACAGGTCGATGCGGTCGGTACCGAGGCGTGCGAGCGAGCCGTGCACGGAACTGCGCACGTGCTCGGCGGAGCCGTCCTGGCGCCCCACCGTCGACATGTCGCCCGGCACCGCGCCGTCCATCCGGTAGTTGAACTTCGTGGCGATCACGTACTCGTCGCGATGCCCCCGGACGGCCTCGCCGACCAGGGACTCGTTGGTGAGCGGGCCGTAGACCTGCGCCGTGTCGAGGAAGTTGATGCCGAGTTCCAGGGCACGCCGGATGGTCGCGATGCCCTCCTCCTGGTCGGCCGTGCCGTAGAAGGCGGACATCCCCATGCAGCCGAGGCCGATGGCCGACACCTGGAGGTCCCGCAGACTGCGCTGGTGCATGCGACGTGCCAACCCTTCGCTCTCGGATCTCTTCGCAGAGGACCTTACGGTGCCGGCGCCTTCCACGGGAGGACCGGCACGGCCGCGAGCCGGGGCCCGATCCGCTCGCCCATCGGCCGTGCCCGCCGGACGCCCCGCACCGGCCTCCCCGCACCGGGCTCCCCGGGCACGGTCGGCCCGAGCGGGCAGCTGCCGGCGCGCGTGGGGGTGGGAAGAGCGCGCCGCTCCTGATGACGGTGCGGTCGGTGTGCGTCCAGGTGCGAGGGCCGAAGGCGGCCCCTGCGGGAGAACAGCGGGATCCCGCCCTCGGTGGTCAGCGGACCGATCTCGAGGGCCAGGGCGTCGATCTCGCAAAGAGGGAGCCCCGCAAGCGCGGCTCCGCGGATCAGCCGCAAGACGGATCTCGTAGCTGCGCGCCGCCCCTTGAGCACGGTGTCGAAGTCGCGTGCCCGGCGCCGTGACGGACAGTGCCTGCCGGGCGTGGACAGAGAGGGTCTCCGGGCACGCGGCCGCCGCGGTGTCAGTGGGGGCGGGGGGTGGCCAGGAGGTCGGCGGCGCGGGGGGTCTGCTGGTAGAGGACGTGTTGTCCGGTGCGGGTGCGGGTGACCAGTCCGCTGCGGTGCAGGATGCCCAGGTGGTAGGAGACGGTGCTGCTGGCGAGGAAGTGCCGCTCGCTCAACTCCCCTGTGGTGCGGGCGGTGTGCAGGTCGGAGAGCAGGCGCGCTCGGGTCACCCCGAGCAGGGCGTGGGCCGGCGGCCCGGGGCGGGTCTGCGGTCCGGGTCCACAGGGGTAGGCGAACATGGGCTCGCGCGTGGCGGGCCCCGGTATCGAGTCGATGACCACCCGTAGGTCCGTGGTGAACACCGAGGGAGTCAGGATCAGGCCCGTACTGCCGCCGATCCGGCTCTGGAAGCGGCTGACCAGACTCAGTCGGTCGTCGCTCCACAGCACCTTGGGATGCAGGGTGGCCAGCATGCCGGACAGGCCGTGGCGGGCGCTGGTTCGCGCCCGGTGGGTGATGTCCTCCTCCATGCGGGCGCGCAGGGCCGTCCATTGCGGGGCGACGGCCCCTTCCCACAGCCGCTGCAACTCCGCCGCCACCCGCTCGGAGAAGTCCTGCTCGCCCCGCTCCAGCGCGTCGCGCAGAGCGGCGGGGACCACCCGCCCCGTCAGGCGCTCCTCGTCGACCCCCTCGGCCATGACGCGCAACTCCCAGTGCAGGCGGACGCGGTCCGCGGTGGCGACCGCGTGCAGCTCCTCCTCCACTCCGGTCTCCGGGGCCTGCGGCTGCGGTGTCAGGAAGTCCGGCACGTAGTCCCACGAACCGCCGAACAGCGAACCCAGCAGCACGAGCTTGCGGTCACGGACGGTTTCCTGGACCCTGCTCCGCCAGCCGCCGCCGCACGGCCGCTCGTTGTCGCGCAGGAGGCGCAGCGCGCCGACCGCGGTGCTCAGCGGCGAGATCGCGAACCGGGTGTTCGCCAGGACGGCGCGGTCCATGTCGAGGTCGAGCACGACACCCCCGAGATCAGCTCTCGGCCGTCCGAGCGGCCGACGTCATGTGTGTTCGAACCTGATCGAATCACTCGAGGGCGGCCCCGTCATCCGGTTCCCTTGAGTCGGACCGGGCGGCACGACGCCGATCGCGCCTACCGCCCCGTCCGTCCCACCAGCCGTCAGCAACCGCTTCCCCTGGCCGCGCCCTGGTCCGGGCACTCGGACGGTTCCGGCGTGCGCGCGGGTGGGTCGAGGACAGCAGCCACCGAACACCAGGAGACACCCATGATCAGGAAGCGCACCGCCGTCCGCCTCGGCGCCGTCGTCGCCACCGCCGCCATCGGCGTCGGACTCGGCACCGGCATGGCGTCGGCCAGCACGACCTACACCGCGAACGTCCCCGGTTGTGCCGGGGGCATGGTGGTCTCGTTCTACAGCGGCCACGACCACGTGCGGGGCTACGTGACCTCCACCACCGGCGACCACTGCAGCGTGGTCCTCTCGCAATCGAACGGCAACTACTCCCCGCTCGAAAGGACGACCGGCGGCACGGTCTGGACCCCGGAGTACCTGGATGCCGGGATTACCTCCTACGTCGTCGTGTGCAACGAGGACCTCGGCCGGTGCGCCACCAGCGCCGCCTACTGACGGACACCGCCGGTCCCGTCCTGGCCCCGCTCGGGGGACGGGACCACGACGGGATCGGCACCGCTCGACGGAACCCGACCACCCCGGGCATCACCGCCGAGCTCGGCGGCGCTGGCTTGCTGATGGCGAAGTCGAGGCACACGAAGACGGAGAACGTCCGCCGCTACCCTCCCTGCCGGGCCGACTCCACCGCAGATCGGCATCCCAGGGCAATCCACCCTGCTACCTGTCATCGAGATCGATCAGAGCCGACCGCGCAGTAGCGCTCAACGGCCCAGCTGGTGCCGAACGTAGTCCGGCTGGGCCGCACCGGTCTCGATGCGGTTCTCGTCGAGGCCGTTGACGATCCGCAGACATCCCCCGGTGAAGGCGAACTCCACCGCCACCGTTCCGGCCGCCAGGTCATGGCCTGCCGGCCGCCACTCGAGCAGCGCGACCTCGCGCAGTTCCTGGCCGACAAAGGGTTCGAGGCGCTCGTCGCTATGAGACCACTGAGGCGTGAGCTCGAACCACTCCCATCCGGTGATGGTCGCCGCGGTGTCGATCGTGTTCCAGCCGATCGAGAGCTCGTCGAGCTTCGAATGGCAAACCTCCACCTGGAGGCCGTCGAATTCCATCACCACCGGGCAGTCGGCGAACCAGTCTCCGTCCTCGACGAAGCGCACCAGGGCGAACCTCGTCAACCGCCTACCCACGAGCGTTGCCAGACGTGGTCCGTGAGTCTGCCGAACCACCTCCATCCCCACCAGGAAGGAGGGCTTGAAACCAGAGATCCCCATGTTCACAGCAACCAAGTCTTCCGACCCGCGGCCCGACAGGCCAATGATCCGGTTGCCACGGCGTACGACGGCTCCGGAGTTCCAGGGAAGATTGAGGCCCACCGCCCTCGCTGACCCGTAGCGCGCCGCAGCGCGCTTCAGCGAGTCCTCGGCGAGGGCTCCGGACCCACGCAAGGATGGACGGACGGCAAGCTATAAGAGGAGCTAACACAAAGCCGCGGTTCGGCCATGTCTCCTCGTCGGTCTGCTCGTTGTCCCATCCGTGGGGAAGTTGAAGGGTCCACCGTGGGTGGTGTCGGACGACCTCTGGGCGCGGATCGAGCCGTTGCTGCCGGTGAGGCGGCGGCGGTCTCGCAATCCGGGCCGGTTGCCGCTGGATGATCGCGGATGTCTGCAGGGGATCCTGTTCGTGCTGCACACCGGGATCCAGTGGGAGTGGCTGCCGCAGGAGCTGGGCTTCGGCTCCGGGATGACGTGCTGGCGCCGACTGCGGGACTGGCACGAGGCCGGCGTCTGGGACCGGCTCCACCAGGTCCTGCTGACCGAGCTGCACCGCGCCGGGAAGCTGGACTGGTCCCGGGCGGTGATCGACGGCTCCCACCATCAGGCTCGTCGGGGCGGCCCAAAACGGGCCCGAGCCCGGTCGACCGCGCCCGGCCCGGCTCGAAGCACCACGTCATCACCGACGCCCACGGCACCCCGCTCGCCATCACCCTGACCGGCGGCAACCGCCACGACGTCACCCAACTGCTGCCCCTGCTCGACGCGATCCCGCGCATCCGCGGAGCCACCGGTCGCCCGCGTCATCGCCCGCGCCAGCTGTTCGCCGACCGCGGCTACGACTACGACAAGTACCGCCGCCTGCTGTGGAAGCGCGGCATCAAGCCGGTCATCGCCCGCCGCGGAGTTCCACACGGCTCCGGCCTGGGCACCGTCCGCTGGGTGGTCGAGCGCACGAACGCCTGGATCCACGGCTTCCGACGCCTCCGCATCCGATGGGACATACGCGACGACATCCACGAAGCATTCCTCAAGCTGGCCTGCTGCGTGATCACCTACCGACGCGTCCGCGCTTTGTGTTAGCTCCTCTAAGACGGGGCTCACGCGGCAGGCCCCGGGGAGGCCGCCGGAACCGCCTGCCCGGCCGGGGAGCGGATGGCGGCGACCGAGACCCCGAACCACGGCCTGGCGTCCCCACAGGCTGGCCGGCGGCATCAGCGGCTTCCAGAAGCGGCGCACCGGCGGCCAGGCCTCTGACAAGCAACCTTGACCGCCCGATGTGCCCCCTCCGGCCGAGGCGTACCGAGGCGAGGTCGGTGTCAGGTCCCGCTCGGCACCACGCGCACGTTGTCGAGGTGGAGACGCAGCGCGCCGTCGACCGGGCAGCGCAGGCCGACCGACAGGCGGCGGACCTGGCCGTCCTCGGCGAGGGCGAAGGCGGCCGCCGCCTGGAACACGTCGTGCCCGGTTGGACAGGTGATGTCGGCCGGCTTGCGGAAGGCCCTTGTCAGCCAGGACCGTGAAGGAGCGCCGCCCGCGAGTTCCCAGCTGGATCCGCCGGCGTAGACGTTTCCGTCCGCGATGCCGAGCGGCAGGCAGCAGCCCTCGCAGAAGTACTCGTCCGTTGTCAGCTCGAACCGGTCCCAGTCGCACGACCGGCAGACGAGGGGTGTGATCACCATGCGCCCGTGCTGCTCGGGAACAGCAGCCCGGCGCAGCAGCGACAGCAAGTCACCGTCTCCCGCCATCATCGCCTCGCCCGCCGGTCCGGTGTTCCATGCGCCTTCGCCTTTCACAGTCGGGATCCTTGCACGGCCTGGGATGGGACAGTCCGGCGGACCCTGCCTTCCCATCACCGGTCGAGACCAACTGCCCGGAAGCTCGCCGCCGGTAGGGATCACGTGGCAGGCATTCAGGGCCGCTTGGTAGGAGGCCAGAGCTGGAGGACTCGGCGCCACCAGGGCTCCGAAGCGGAAGGTGTGTTCTCGGTGGTGGCGGGGCCGGGGCGGCTCTCGATCGGGGCGCCCCACTCGATCAGGGCGCCGGGGAACCAGGTGACCGGTTTGGTGTCGTCACGCGCGTTGGCCCAGGCCGCGACGCGTTGAGCGGTGTCCCGGTCCGGCAGTAGGCCGTGTTCGTTGACACCCACGCCGAGACTGAGCACAGCATCGTCGTACAGGTCGTTGCAGAGCCAGCTGTGGAGCAATCCGTGGTCGTATCCGAGTACTTCCCAGCCGCGTTCGTGGCCGTCCTCCGCCACCTCCCGAGCGGCCTCGCCAACGCCCCCACCGTCGAGGTGGGCGAGCAGCACCGGCTCGTCCAGCCCGGCCGCACGGATGTCGGCGACGAAGCCGCCGACGTGCTCGGAGGGCACGAGCAGGGCGTACAGGCGCGCCTCCGCGGTCACTTGGAACAGGAGGCAGGCCGCCAGTGCCTCGTGCGCGGTACCGAACCAGCAGTCACTCTGCGGGAGCCGGTCACTCAAGCACTCGGACGCGGTGAGCAGCCGTTCCGACCGGGGCATGCCCGAGCCCGCAAGCCGCTCAGGCGCTGTGACGAAGTAGCCGGCGAGCAGCAGCTCGTCCGGGACGTGAACCTCGGCAGAAAGACCCTCGATCATGCCCGCACGGTACCTGACCTGCGGCGCCGATCAAGCGTCGATGAGAGGGTCAAGGACGGCCGGGGCGCCCAGTCCCAGAGCCGTTCTGGTCGCCGCTGTGCAGCGGCGACCAGGACGGCGCACCGGCGGCCGCGGGGCAGGCCGGCAGCGATGGCGGCGCGGGCACCCTGAGGGGAAGGTGTCGCCATCGCTGCGGGCACTGCCGTTCGCCGCCCGCCGCGGCTCAGCCCATCGTGCAGGCGAGCTGGGCCTTCACCGCGTTGCGGAGGTCCTCCTGGGCGCGGCAGTCGGCGCTGAAGACGTCCTCCCACTTGGGGCTGACGACGTGGACGTTCACGATCTCGGTGATGATGTTGACGTTCCCCTGGGCCACGATGGTGTTGCGGGCGATCGCCACCTGAGACGTCGGAGCGGTCTGGGCGCCGATGACGCCGCCTTCACCGTAGATCAGGTTGGTGATCTTGGTGTAGAGGGTGACCTCCCTCCCCTGGATGTTGTTGCCGACGATGGCAACCGTCCAGTCCTTGTAGTTGCGCTGCCAGGCGTAGTTGGTCCGCTGGTTCAGCGCGGCCACGGCGGAGTACCCGAGTTTGGCGACCCAGTAGTGCTTGATCAGCGGGCGGCCGCCCGGGTGGTCCCGAGGGTGCGCCGGCTCCCCCAGCTGCACGTCGCCGATGCTCAGGCGGTCCGCCGAAGCGGGCGCCGCACTCGCCGGTGCGGCGATGCCGCACGTGACGGCGAGGGCCGCAGCTCCGGCGACCGCAGCCGCCCTCCACTTCCCAGCAGGCCGCTGACTGACTGCCATTCCGGTACTCCTCGTCCCATATGCCGACGATCACGCGGGCACGCACCCGCGCCCGCCACCGGGAAGCACCCGGCGACCTCGACTCTCGCCGACCCGGCACACTGCGGACATCAGTCATCTAACTGCACGGTGATCAAAGAGATGACATATCCTCACCGCCGTTTCAGAAGTGCTCGTTTGCAGCGCGGCCGACAGCCGGCAGCCGGCAGCCGACAGCCGATTCCGCTGATCGGTCGCTGAGCACCGGCGGTGGTTCAGTGAGGAGTCTCTGTCGTTGTGGGGGGCATCAGGCAAGGGGTGTTGACGCTGAAGGCCAGGAGGCCGCCCTTCGTGGTCTGCACGGTGACCAGGTACCGGCTCGATGCCTGGGACGCGTCGAGGGCTGCGTCCACCTTGCCGTTGGCGCTCTCCCGGTAGCCGTCGATTGCGAAGCCCTGCTGTTCGAGCATCGTGCGGACCTTACGGACGGCCTCGGGGTGCTGTTCGAGCGGGGTGGAGCTGTAAGCCGCGTACGACAGCTTGTACCGGCCGTCCTGTCGGACCTCATCGCGGTTGCCGACACAGTCGCTGAAGATCGGTTCGACGCTGCCGGTGTCGAGGGTGACTCCAGCTGTCTGTGCCATGGACTCGGTCATGTGCTTCGCCCAGTCCTGGGCGTCCTGGCGGGACTTGACGGGGAGAGGATCGTCGGGACCGGGCGTGGACACGCATCCTCCGAGGATCAGTGGCAGGCAGAGCGCTATCGCGGCAACGCCCAGCCGTCGGGCTCCGACACGGCGTGCGGCGGGTCGTGGAAGGGGGAACGGCACAGTGGGATTCCTTGCGGCCGGGGCAGGGTGAGCAACCCGGAACAGCCAGCCCGGCCTGGTCGGCCCGGCTCCAGCGGTCACGGGGGAGGCGGCGGGCTGTCGCGCTCCTTGGGAACCGTAGTCGGCCGGTACCCCGACGATGATGCGACCCTGGTCGGCGAGGCTCTCGCCGCCGTACCAGGAACCGCTGTGCCTGAACGTGCCAACCAGGAAGTCGTTCCCGCCGAACCGCTTGCGGAGCCGGTCAATCGGTGACGATCTCGTCGTGCCGGGAGAGTGCGTCCAAGTGCGCGATCTGGTGGGTCAGCTCCCTGCCGGGGCAGCCGGTGCCCTGCTTGCGCAGCCGGGGTGGTGGGTGGAACGGCGGCCGTGGATGCCGGTCGTTCGCGGCGATGACCCGCCGCAGCGGCCTCGCGGGCACATGAATCGCGCATGAATGTGCTGGTCAGGCCGTTGACGGTGTGCCGGGCCGGCGGCATTCTCGGACAGCCATCCGGCATGCGCGTCCACAGCGGTCCTGGCTGTCCCTGCGTCGCTCTCGGTCGCCGCCCGGGCAGCCGCAGTCCCCGGCCTCACGGGCCTGGCGGGAAGTTCCAAAGGCCGACGGACAGAGCGGGTGGCGACCACGCAGATCAAGCAGATCGGGTGGACGCCGGTACGTCACGGTACGCCGGCACCCCGTGCCCGCCTGGAGGGGAACATGGCAGCCTCGGGAACGCACGTGCTTCGGGCATCGACCGCGGGCCTGGTCCTCGCCGCGACCGTGGTCATCAGCCCGCCGGCTGCGACTGCGGCCGCGCCCACCCCCGCCGGGACGACCGCCTGGCGGTCGGGGCACGGCCGACGCCGCCGCCCAGAGCCCCGGCCTACTGCTACCTGCCGTCCGCCTCGGCCACGGCCAGCTTCGACGACCTCGCCCTGACCGCTGCCGATCAGACGGGAGGAAGCCGTCGGGGGAGGAGGTCGTCGCGGGGCCGGCGCAGAGGTGGAGGCCGGTGCGCCTCGGTCAGCCGGAGTGGAGGGTCCGGAAGCGGCCGGCGTTCGCCGGGTCCTGGTCGACGACCTGGACCGGCGGCCAGGCCCACTGCGCGACGCTGACGCCGGACACCCGGGAGAAGCCGATCCGCCCGCGGGTGCCCTCCACGTCGACGCTCGTCCAGGCTTCGGCGATGCGCGCCCGCTCCGTGCCGTGCGATCGCAGGACGTCGGCGAGGACGGTGACCGTGTCGTAGCCCTCGAACGCGACGAAGGAGGGCTCCTGGCCGAGCTGTTCGCGCAGCGCCGTCCCGACCCGCGTGCCGAGCGGGCCGAGGCGCTCCGGCAGGTAGCGCAGGAACGGGACGGCCGTACCGGCTCCGCCCAGCAGTTCCGCCCACTCTGCGAACTCCGGCTGCCCCGCCGGAGCGCCGATCAGCACCTCGGCGAGGCGCTCGTCGTCGCGCACGGCCTTGACCACCGACACCGCCGGCTCCGGGACACCGGCCAGCAGCAGGAGCACCGTCGCGCCGTGGCGGGCCAGCCGGTCGCACACCGCCTCGGGGGACAGCTCGGTCAGGTCGAGTCCGACGACCGTGCCGCCGTGCGGAGCGAGGTGCTCGCGGAGGATACGGGCCCCGGAGGCCCAGTAGACGCTCGGCTGGGTGGCGAGGGCGATCCGCCGGTGGCCCGCGCCGAGGAGGAAGTCCGCGTAGATGCGCCAACTGTGCGACTGCGCCGGGCAGATCCGCGCGACCCACTTCGTCGGCGCCTGCGTGAGGGCGTCGAGGACGGCCGAGGAGCACAGGTACGGCAGCCCGAGGGCGTCGGCTCTCGTGGCGACGGCCCGGGCGACGACGCTGTGGTACTCACCGGCCAGTGCCACCACGCCCAGACCCGCCAGCTCGTCCACCGCCGCCTCGGCCCGCTGCGGATCGGCCGCGGTGTCCCGTACCAGCAGTTGGAGCGGCCGCCCACCGATCCCGCCGGCGTCGTTGACCTCGCGGGCGGCCAGGTCCATTCCGGCGAGCAGGTGCCGGCCCGCCTCGACCCAGCCGGGCCGCGTCAGCGGGGCGAGGGCGCCGATCCGGACGGACGACCCGTCAGGGCGCGCAGGGACGGCGGGTGGCGATGGCGGCGTAGTCATGCGGGGGAGTCTCCCCGCGGGCCCGGAGCCGCGCAAGCGATCTTTCCAGCTTCTACGAGCGGGCCCCGGGTGCCCTGGGTGGTGCGGACCTGTCTCGGGAGAATCGCCACGGGGCCTTCCTCGGGCGGGGGAGCGCCCAACGGATCCTGGGCGCCTACGAGCAGACGGACGCGGAGCCGCAGGTGCAGGTGCAGGGCAAGGGTCAGTCGTCGGCGACGTCGTGGGCGGCTGACCTGGCGGTGAGTGTCCCCCGCTGGTCGGATCGGTTCGTCGGATCGGGCTGCGGAGAGTGAGCAGCCGCAGTGCTCGTCTGCGGCCGTCGGGTCCTCGTGTGGGATACCGGCGGCCGGACCCTGGTGTGGGACGCGGGTGGCTGGGCAGCCGCGTGGGCCGGAGTGCCGCATCAATCGTTGGAGGTTGTGATGATCATCAAGAAGCTGCATGACGCCGGTGTGAAGTCCGAGCACGCCTACCTGGCGGGCGTGGCGTCGATCGGGTTGTCGTTCGCCTCGTGGATGGTCTCCGTGAAGGCCGAGGCGGCCGGCCTGGACCGCGCCGACCGGTGGGGGATCTTCGTGGGCGAATGGGCGCCGACGTTCTTCTGCATGGGGCTGGCCCTGGCCCAGTACGAACGCGAGGGGAACCCGGTCTACGCGAACGACCCCAGACTGGCCACGGCCCCCTGAGCCTCGAGGAGCAGCACAGCTGACGGGTTGAACGAGGCGGCGCGCAGGGTCCGGGGGTTACCCGCGCGCCGCCGAACAGCCCGTTCCCGGGTGCGACCGTCCGCCGGGCAGGTCGGCTCAGTGGGCGCGGTCCTGGAGGTCCGCCATGGCGACGGCGGCACGGATGTACTTGTTCCGCCCGAGGTCGCCGATGCTCTTGATCTTCAACCCTTCGAGAGCGGTGCCGTGGGCGTCGGTCAGTCCGGCCAGGGCCGCCACCGGCGCCTTCAGCACCTCCTCCAGGGTGAGGTTCTCGTACGCCTTGTCGAGGATCTTGTCGAGGTCCGCAGTCACCGTCATGGCATGTCGCCCTTTCCTGGTCGGAAGCGTTCTCCCGCCAGGAAACCCGCTCCCTCGGCGGTGCGCACCCCGGGCATGGCGCCCGGCTGAGGGTCCTGCACGGGACCGGCCGGGCACTTGGTGTTGTCGCGATTCCGCCTACCGCCCTCGGAAGTCCTGACCGCGGGTCGCTGCCCGTCCCTCCACAGGCCGTCGGGTCGCGGAAAGTCACGGTCGGCCCGCCGGCCATCGAGCCGGGCGCTGTTCCGGCGTGCGCGGGCGACCGGGCGGTACGGGCCAGCCGGCGGCAGCCCGAGGGTGGCATGGCGGTGAGTCACGTTGCGACCGTCAGAATTAGCGTGCGTTGAGCACGCTTTTTCTGTTACCGTAGGTGCGTGCTCAAGGCACGCATCGCCCGTACTCGTGCACTCACCGTTCGGGCTGTCACCACCTGCAACCGGAGTCTCAATGACGAAGTCAACCCGCCTGCGCGACCGGAGCGGGGGTGAAGACCCTGTTGTCGCGCAGGAGCGCCCACAGGACGCTCACCCG
>NZ_JBIDAK010000016.1:62413-166722 GCF_043202455.1 Kitasatospora sp. NPDC048194 | reverse complement strand
CGCGTAGTTCTGGTTGGCGGTGTTGCTGATGGTGTACGCGACACCGGTACCCGCACACGTACTGCTGCTGTACGAACTCGTGATCACCCAACCGGCCGGGATCGGCGACATCGAACACACCGTCGCGTAGCTCTGGTTGGCGGTGTTGCTGATCGTGTACGCCACACCCGTACCCGCACACGTACTGCTGCTGTACGAACTCGTGATCACCCAACCGGTCGGAATGGGCGACATCGAACACACCGTCGCGTAGCTCTGCGTGCTCACATCGGCGATGGTGTACGCGACGCCGGTGCCGGCGCAGGTGCTGCTGCGGTACGAGCTGGTGATGACCCAGCCGGGCGGGATGGGGGAATTGGAGCAGATGGTCGCGCTCGCGGTGAGCTGCTGGGGGGCCGCCTGCGCCTGCGCGGTTGCGGCGGTCATCACCCCCAGGAGCATGAGCACGACAGTCAGCAGATGAGGTATGCGGTCCCGTACGGTCTTCAATGCCTGCCTCGGATCTTCTCGACGCTCTACGACACTTGGCGTGGGTGAAGTGAACGATTGGCACACTGTTCCTTCACCCTTGGCCGAGATGGTGTCAGAGTTGGTCCGGGGCCACCAGTGCCCCGGGTCTCGGCGTCTCGAAGTCCGCACCCGCGGATCACCCACCTCGGGGCGGGGGCCGGCGCCGTGGCCGTCCACGCGACGCCCGGGCGCGGGCCGGCGCGGACGGCGTGTCAGTCACCGTGGCTCCGAAGGGTTTCCTTGACCTTGGCGATCGCGAAGCCCCACCCCTGCTGGACGGTCGGCTTGCCCGGCACCGCCAGTTCCCGGGGATTGGTCAGCACGTCGAGCAGCACCGGCCCCGGCGTCGCGAAGGCCCGGCGGACACCGTCCTCGAGCTCGGACGGGTCGGTGACCCGGATGCCGGTCAGTCCGAGCGCGGTGGCGACCGCGGCGAAGTCCGGGTTGTCCAACTCCGTACCGAACTCCGGGAGTCCCGCCTGCTCCTGTTCCAGCTTGACCATGCCGAGGCGCCGGTTGTCGAACACCACGAGCTTCACCGGCAGCCGGTACGTCCTGATCGTCATCAGGTCGCCGAGCAGCATGCTCAGGCCGCCGTCGCCGCAGAACGCCACCACCTGCCGGTCGGGGGCCCACAGTTGGGCACCGAGCGCCTGGGGCATCGCGTTGGCCATCGAGCCCAGGTTGTACGACCCCAGCAGCCGCCGGCGGCCGCGCATGGTCACGAAGCGGGACAGCCAGACCGTGGCCATGCCGGTGTCGGAGGTGAAGATCGCGTCGTCGCTCGCGCAGGCGTCCACCGCGGCGGCGAGCGCCTCCGGGCGCACGTCGTGGTCGCGGTTGTCCAGGGCGCTGCGCAGCCGGCCGAGCAACCGGTGGTCGTGGTGGGGGTCGGCGAGGCGCTGCTGACCGGAGGTCCACTCCTCGAAGCTCTTGCGGGCGGCTTCCAGGTGTGACCGCTCCGTGGCGGGTTCGAGGTGCGGCAGGAGCGCGCGCAGGGTGGCCGCGGTGTCACCCGCGAGTCCGACGTCGACGGGCATCCGGCGGCCGAGGTGGCGTTCGAGGAGGTCGATCTGGACGACCTTGCAGTCGGTGGGGTACCAGTCGCGGTACGGGAAGTCCGTGCCGAGCATGACGAGGGTGTCGCAGTCGTCCAGGGCCTGGACGGCGGCGGGGTTGCCGATCAGGCCGGTCTGCCCGACCTGGTAGGGGTTGTCCTCCTCGAACCCCTCCTTGGCCTTGAGGGTGAGGACCATCGGCGCGGACAGGCGCTCGGCGAGTGCGAGCACCTCCTCTCGGGCGTCCCGGGCGCCCCGGCCGACCAGCAGGGTCACCCGGTCGGCGGCGTTGATGAGGTCGGCGGCCTCCCGGATGCCGGCGTCGTCGGCGCGGGTGACGGGGCGGGTCCGCGGGAAGCGGGCGGGGCGGTCGTCCGTGAGTTCCCGGTCGCCGAGGTCACCGGGGACCGTCAGGACCGCCACGCCGCGTTCGCTGATCGCCGAGCGGACGGCGGCCTCCAGCATCCTGGGCAGTTGGTCCGGCGAGGTGACGGTCGCCCGGAAGACGGCGACGTCCCGGAACAGCAGGTCGTTGTCGACCTCCTGGAAGTAGTCGCTGCCCATCTCGGCCGAGGGGACCTGACCGGCGATTGCCAGCACCGGGGTCCGGCTCTTGGCCGCGTCGTACAGGCCGTTGAGCAGGTGGACCGAGCCGGGGCCGACGGTGCCCATGCACACCCCGAGGGTGCCGGACAGCTGGGACTGGGCGCCCGCGGCGAAGGCGGCCGCCTCCTCGTGGCGGCAGCCCACCCAGTCGAGGCCCTCGGTGGTGC
Source organism: Kitasatospora sp. NPDC048194 (assembly GCF_043202455.1). Lineage (NCBI taxonomy): Bacteria > Bacillati > Actinomycetota > Actinomycetes > Kitasatosporales > Streptomycetaceae > Kitasatospora > Kitasatospora sp. NPDC048194. Next base: position 164,381 of record NZ_JBIDAK010000016.1, on the reverse strand, counting down.
GGATCGCGTCGGTCAGCGGATTCAGCGCGTCGCCGACCACGCCGAAGACATGGCGCACGCCCAGCTCCTTCAGGGCGTCGACGATCACGCGGGCGACGGTACGTGCCACGGTGGTTCCCTTCGTAGTGTTCGTGGTTTCAGACGGTGAACCGGTCGGGGTCGGCCGCGTCCCAGTCGCGCGCCCACGCTTCGGGGGCGTCCTGGAGCAACTGCCCCGGTGCCAGCCAGGAGTGGATGTCCGCGTAGGAGCGGATGGTCTGCGGGTCGAGGCGGCGCTGGAGCATGTGGGGACGCAGTTGCGACGGTTCGCGGACCCCCATGGCGGCCATGATCTGCAGGGCGCTCTTGACGGTGGCCTCCTGGTAGCGCCGCACCCGCTGGGACTTGTCCCCCACGTGCAGGGCGCGCGCCCGGCGCGGGTCCTGGGTGGCCACGCCGACCGGGCAGGTGTTGGTGTGGCAGCGCTGGGCCTGGATGCAGCCGACCGCGAACATCATGGCCCGGGCGGCGTTGGTGTAGTCGGCTCCCTGGATCAGCCGCTTGACCAGGTCGCTGCCGGTGGCCACCTTGCCGCTGGCGCCGATCCGGATCCGCTCGCGCAGACCGCTGCCGACCAGCGCGTTGTGGACCGTCATCAGGCCCTCGGTGAGCGGCAGGCCGACGTGGTCGGCGAACTCCAGCGGGGCGGCGCCGGTCCCGCCCTCCGCGCCGTCGACGACGATGAAGTCCGGTGTCACCCCCTCCTCCAGCATGGCCTTGCAGACCGCGAGGAACTGGCGGCGCGAGCCGACGCAGAGCTTGAACCCGGTCGGCTTGCCCCCCGCCAGCCCGCGCATCCGGCCGATGAAGCGGACCAGCTCGCGCGGGGTGGAGAAGACCCGGTGGTAGGGCGGGGAGACGACGGTCCGGCCCTGCGGGACGCCGCGCACCCGGGCGATCTCCGCATCGACCTTGGAACCGGGCAGCACGCCGCCGATACCGGGCTTGGCGCCCTGGCTCAGCTTCAGCGACACGCACTTGACGTGCGGGTGCGCCGCCTTCTCGGCGAACAGGCCCGGGTCGAAGTCCCCGTCCTCGGTGCGGCAGCCGAAGTAGCCGGTGCCGATCTCCCACACCAGGTCCCCGCCGGGCCGCAGGTGGTACTCGGACAGGCCGCCCTCCCCGGTGTCATGGGCGAAACCGCCCAGCGCGGCACCGGTGTTCAGGGCCAGCACGGCGTTGGCCGACAGCGAGCCGAAGCTCATCGCGGACACGTTGAGCAGCGACATCCCGTACGGCCGGGTGCAGTCCGGACCTCCGACCAGCACCCGCGGCGGGTGCTCGGGCACCGCGACCGGGGCCATCGACGGCACGAGGAACTCGCGCCCGCTCCCGTAGAGGTCCAGCTCCGTGCCGAACGGCTCCTCCGCGTCGGTCCCCTTGGCCCGCTCGTAGACGATGCTGCGGGTGTCGCGGTCGAACGGGCGCCCGTCCACGTTGCGTTCGATGAAGTACTGCTGCAGCTCGGGCCGGATGCCTTCCAGGGCGAACCGCAGGTGGCCCAGGACCGGATAGTTGCGCAACACCGAGTGCCGGGTCTGCAGCAGATCCGCCACCCCCAGCGCCGCCAGCGCCAGCAACGGGACGGCCGCGCACCACCACCACGGCGACACGACGGCGGCCACCACCGTTGCGGCGACCGCTCCACACCCCAGCCAGGCGATCCACAGGAATCTCAACACGGAGCCCGTCTAACCCCGAACGCCGTGCTCAAGCACCCCGGCGACGCGATCCGCGCCACTGCGCCGCACCCGGCGGTGGGAACGGCCGGAGAGCAGGGCGCTGCGCACCGACCCGCCCCCCCGTCGGCGGTGCGCGGCGCGGGGAGGCGGGTCGGCTCGGACGGGTCTACGGGCCCACGGGTCTACGGGCCCACCGGCTCTACGGAGCCAGCTGCCGCTTGATCCGGGCGATCAGGTCGCTCGCGTCCACCGGCTTGGTGACGTAGTCGGAGGCACCGGCGGCCAGGCTCTTCTCGCGGTCCCCGATCATGGCCTTGGCCGTGACGGCGATGATCGGCAGGGCCGCGTGCTCGGGCATGGCGCGGATGGCGGAGGTGGCCGCGTACCCGTCCATCTCGGGCATCATGACGTCCATCAGGATCACGTCGACCTCGCCGTGCTCGGCGAGGGCGTCGAGGGCGGCGCGGCCGTTCTCGGCCTGGAGCACCCGGACGCCGTGGAGTTCGAGGATCCCCGTGAGCGCGTACAGGTTGCGGTCGTCGTCGTCGACGACCAGCACGGTGCGGCCCGCGAGTGAGCCGTCGACGTCCTGGCCGGTGGCCGCCGCCGGTTCCTCGGAGCGCACCAGCGGCAGCACGTCGCCGGGTTGTTCCGCGCTCAGGTGCAGGGCGATGCGCTCGCGCAGTTCGTCCAGGCTGGAGATCAGCTCCAGCGGCTGGCTCGCGGCGTGCGCCTGGAGCGCGCTCTCCTGCTCCGTGCCCAGTCGGCGGTTGTGGTGGGCCAGGACCGGCACCCCGTGCAGCGCCGGGTCCCGGACCATGTCGTCGAGGAATCCGAGCGCGGCGTCCTCGGGCAGGTCCAGTTCCAGGACGACGCAGTGGCAGGGCGTGACGGCGAGCGCGGCGGCCGCCTCGGAGGCACCGACGGTGGTGATGATCTCCACCGGCACCCGCGGTCGGCCGAGGTTCGGCTGACCGGCCAGGTCGGCGACGGCACTCTCCGCGACCAGGGAGAGCAGGCCGCGCGGACGCTCCTCGATCACCAGCAGCCGCTTCGGCTGGACCGCGTCCACCGCGGCCGTGGGGGTGCGGTGCGGTTCGGGCTGCCCGGTGTCGTCGGTGGCCTCCCCGGGCGAGGCGGCCTCCAACGTCGCCCGGGCGCCCTGGGCACTCAGTTCGGCGAAGTCGGGCTGGACGGCGGGCAGGTAGAGCGTGAAGGTGCTGCCCTGGCCCGGCGTGCTCTCGGCGGTGATGACGCCGCCGAGCAGGAAGGCGATCTCCCGGCTGATCGACAGGCCCAGTCCCGTGCCGCCGTACTTGCGGCTGGTCGTCCCGTCGGCCTGCTGGAAGGCGCCGAAGACGGTCTCCAGGTGCTGGGGAGCGATGCCGATGCCGGTGTCCACCACGCGGAAGGCGACGACCGGACCGCCGCGCCTGGCGGCCTCGGGGGCCCGCGACTCCTCGATCACGTCGATGCGCAGCTCGACGCTGCCCTGCTCGGTGAACTTGACGGCGTTGGACAGCAGGTTCCGCAGCACCTGCCGCAGCCGGTACTCGTCGGTGAGCAGTTCGGCCGGGACCGCCGAGGCGGTCCGGACGGTGAACGCCAGGTTCTTCTGGCTGGTCATCGGCCGGAACGTGGCTTCGACGTAGTCCAGCAGCTTGCGCAGCGGGATGCGGTCCGGGTTGATGTCCATCTTGCCGGCCTCGACCTTGGAGAGGTCGAGGATGTCGTTGATGAGCTGGAGCAGGTCGGAGCCGGCGGAGTGGATGATGCCGGCGTACTCGACCTGCTTGGCCGTCAGGTTCCGGGTCGGGTTCTGGGCGAGCAGCTGGGCGAGGATCAGCAGGCTGTTGAGCGGAGTGCGCAGCTCGTGGCTCATGTTGGCCAGGAACTCCGACTTGTACTTCGAGGCGAGCGACAACTGGTGGGCCCGGGCCTCCAGTTCCTGACGGGCCTGCTCGATCTCCAGGTTCTTGGTCTCGATGTCGCGGTTCTGCGCCGCCAGCAGCTCGGCCTTCTCCTCGAGTTCGGCGTTCGAGGACTGCAGCTCCTCCTGGCGCGCCTGCAACTCCTCGGAGCGGGCGCGGAGTTCGGCGGTCAGGCGCTGGGACTCGCCGAGCAGCTCGTCGGTGCGGGCGTTGGCGACGATGGTGTTGACGTTGACGCCGATCGCCTCCCGCAGCTGTTCGAGGAAGTCGCGGTGGACCTGGGTGAAGGAGTGGACGGTGGCGAGCTCGATGACGCCGAGCACCTGCTCCTCGACCACGATGGGCAGCACGACGAGGTCGACCGGCTCGGTGCGTCCCAGGCCGGAGGAGACCGTCACGTAGCCGGCGGGCAGGTCGGAGACGGCGATGGTGCGCTTGCTGCGCGCCGCCTGGCCGACGAAGGACTGGCCGAGCTTGAACCGGCTGCCCACCGCTTCGTCGGGGTGGGCGTAGGAGCTGATCAGGTTGAGGTAGGTCCCCTCGTCCGTCTCCTCGGCGAGGTAGAAGGCCCCGTACTGCGCGGAGACGAGCGGCGTGAGCTCGTCCATGATCAGCTCGGCGACGAGGGCGAGGTTTCGTCGGCCCTGCATCAGACCGGAGATCCGGGCGAGGTTGGACTTCAGCCAGTCCTGCTCCTCGTTGGCCCGGGTGGTCTCGCGCAGCGACTCCACCATGAAGTTGATGTTGTCCTTGAGGTCGGCGACCTCGCCGGAGGCGTCCACGGTGATCGAGCGGGTCAGGTCGCCGGCCGCCACCGCGCTGGCGACCTCGGCGATCGCCCGGACCTGCCGGGTGAGGTTGCCGGCCAGCTCGTTCACGTTCTCGGTGAGCCGCTTCCAGGTGCCGGAGACGCCCTCGACCTCGGCCTGGCCGCCCAGGCGCCCCTCGCTGCCGACCTCCCGGGCGACGCGGGTGACCTCGGCGGCGAAGGAGCTCAGCTGGTCGACCATGGTGTTGATGGTCGTCTTGAGCTCGAGGATCTCCCCGCGCGCGTCCACGTCGATCTTGCGGGTCAGGTCGCCCTTGGCCACCGCGGTGGTGACCTGGGCGATGTTGCGCACCTGGCTGGTCAGGTTGTGCGCCATGAAGTTGACGTTGTCGGTGAGGTCCTTCCACGTCCCGGCGACGTTCGGCACCCGGGCCTGGCCGCCCAGGGTGCCTTCGGTGCCGACCTCGCGGGCGACCCGGGTGACCTCGTCGGCGAAGGCCGAGAGCGTGTCGACCATGGTGTTGATCACACCGGCGAGCGCCGCGACCTCGCCCTTCGCCTCGACGTTGATCTTCTGCGACAGGTCGCCCTTGGCGACCGCCGTGGCGACCTGGGCGATGGACCGCACCTGGCCGGTGAGGTTGGAGGCCATCACGTTGACGTTGTCGGTGAGGTCCTTCCAGGTGCCGGAGACGCCCCGGACGGTGGCCTGGCCGCCGAGGTTTCCCTCGGTGCCGACCTCGCGGGCCACCCTGGTCACCTCGTCCGCGAACGCGCCCAGCTGGTCGACCATCGTGTTGATGGTCTCCTTCAGCTCCAGGATCTCGCCGCGCGCGTCCACCCGGATCTTCTGCGACAGGTCGCCCTTGGCGACCGCCGTGGTCACCTGGGCGATCGAGCGGACCTGAGCGGTCAGGTTGTCGGCCATGACGTTCACGGACTCGGTCAGGTCCCGCCACGTCCCCGAGACGTCCCGCACGTCCGCCTGGCCGCCCAGCCGGCCCTCGGTGCCGACCTCGCGGGCCACCCTGGTCACCTCGCCGGCGAAGGCGGAGAGCTGGTCGACCATCGTGTTGATGGTGTCCTTGAGTTCCAGGATCTCGCCGCGGGCCGTGACGGTGATCTTCTGGGAGAGGTCGCCCTTGGCGACCGCGGTGGCCACCTGGGCGATCGAGCGGACCTGCGCGGTCAGGTTGCCGGCCATGAAGTTGACGGAGTCCGTCAGGTCCCGCCACGTCCCCGAGACGCCCTTGACGTCGGCCTGCCCGCCCAGGATGCCCTCGGTGCCGACCTCGCGCGCCATCCGGGTGACCTCGTCGGCGAAGGCGCTCAGCTGGTCGACCATCGTGTTGACGGTGTTCTTCAGCTCCAGGATCTCGCCGCGGGCGTCGACGGTGATCTTCTGGGAGAGGTCGCCCTTGGCGACCGCCGTGGTGACCTGGGCGATGTTGCGGACCTGGTCGGTCAGGTTGCCGGCCATGAAGTTGACGGAGTCCGTCAGGTCCCGCCAGGTCCCGGCGACCCCGGGCACCTGGGCCTGACCGCCCAGCCGCCCCTCGCTGCCGACCTCGCGCGCCACCCGGGTGACTTCGTCGGCGAAGGCGCTCAGCTGGTCGACCATCGTGTTGACGGTGTTCTTCAGCTCCAGGATCTCGCCGCGCGCGGCGACGTCGATCTTCTGCGACAGGTCGCCCTTGGCCACGGCGGTGGCCACCTGGGCGATGTCGCGGACCTGGCTGGTCAGGTTGCCCGCCATGGCGTTGACCGAGTCGGTCAGGTCCTTCCAGGTCCCCGAGACGCCCGGCACGTCGGCCTGACCGCCCAACTGGCCCTCCGTGCCCACCTCCCGGGCCACCCGGGTCACCTCGGAGGTGAACAGGGCGAGCTGGTCGACCATGCCGTTGAAGACGGTGGCGATCTCGCCCAGCAGGCCGTCGGCGTCGCCGGGCAGCCGGGTGCCGAAGTCGCCGTCGCGAACCGCCGTCAGACCGGCCAGGAGTTGGCGCAGTTCCGGTTCGCCGACCTGGGCGGGGCCGGGGCCCTGCGGACCGCCGACGGTAGTGGACTTCGTCGAGCCAGCCATCGAACGTCGCCTCCGTAGAACGCCGGGGCCCCACGGCCACTGCGTGCCTGCTCAGCCCGGTAGACCTGTTGCTGCCGTTCGGCGGCGCCGCCGGCAGGCGAACGCACCGCCGAGAGGCTACCTCAGCCCGTTCACCGGGCGCGAACCGCCTGCCCCTCCGGGCGGCACGCGCGGTCCGTGCGGTGACATCCGGGGGGTGGGGCGCTACCCTGCCTCGCGCCGCGGGAGGGCAGCGGCGGGGTCACCCCGGGTCCGCGCCGTCGGCGCGGATGGTGAAGACCTGGTCGAGACCGACGAGGGCGAGCACGCGCAGCGTGTTGGCCGGCACGGCGGCCAGGACGATGTCCGCGCCCGAGGCGTGGGCGTGCCGCCGGGCCGCGAGGAGCGCCGTGATGCCGCTGGAATCACAGAACTCCAGGCCGGACAGATCGACGACCAGGCACTGGTGCTCGTGCAGGGCGAGCGTGTCCAGGTGTCGGCGCAGGTCGGGGGCGTGCTCGTAGTCGAGGTCGCCGGCCACGTGCAGGACGGGGCCGATGGACGTGTCGCGGTGGCTGATGGTCAGGCTCATGGTCAGGGATTCGTCGACGGGTCGGTGGACGGGCGGGTGGCGGGGACGCCGAGGGCCAGCAGGGCGGTGTCGTCGTCCAGACCGTCGCCGAAGCCTTTCAGCAGCGCGGTCAGGGCGTCGATCACCGCGTGGGCCCCGGCGGGCGCCCGGTCGGCGGCGAAGGCGAGCAGTGCGTCGTCTCCGAAGAGGCTCTCGCGGGTGGGGCCGGTTCGGGCCTCGGTGAGTCCGTCGGTGTACAGCAGGAGGGTGTCTCCGGGGTCGAGGACGGTCCGGGCGGTGGTGAAGGGCGCTTCGGGCAGGATACCGACCAGCAGCCCGCCGGGGGTCGGCAGGAACCCGGTGCTCCCGTCCGCGCGCAGCACCAGGCTCGGCGGGTGGCCGCCGGAGGCGACCCGCACCTCGACCCGGCCGTCGTCACCGGCGGGTTCCAGGAGACCGAAGACGGCGGTGCAGTAGCGCGGGTCTCCGGCGGCGGCGTAGTGCTCGTGCAGGACGGCGTTCAGGGTGGCCAGGGCGGCCGCGGGCTCGGGATCGTGCAGGGCGGCGGCGCGCAGCGTGTAGCGGGTCAGCGAGGTGAGGGAGGCCGCCTCGGGCCCCTTGCCGCAGACGTCGCCGAGGAAGAAGGCCCACCGGCCGCCGCCGACCGGGAAGAGGTCGTAGAAGTCCCCGCCGAGCCGGTCGGGCGAGGCGGTGTGGTAGTAGACGGCCGCCTCCAGTCCCGGCACGGTCGGCAGCGACGAGGGGACGAGTGACCGCTGGAGGGCGGTGAGGGCCTCGGCCAGCCGCTGCCGGTCGGTCTCCGCCTGCCGGAGCGCGGCCTCGGCCTGCGCGCGGGCCCGTTCGGCCTCGACGCGGGCCCGTTCGGCCTCGACGCGGGCCTGTTCGGCCTCGGTGCGGGCCCGTTCGGCCTCCTCGCGCCGGCGCAGCAGTTCGATCTCGTAGGCCCGCCGGTCGGAGGCGTCGGTGACGGTGGTGCGGATCAGCAGCGCCTCCCCGCCGCTCCCGTGCCTGATGACGGAGGACACCAGCACCGGCAGCCGGCCCGCGCCGCCGGTCTTCATCTCCAGGGCGATCCCGTGCACTTCTCCCTGCATCCGCAGCAGCGGGGCGAAGTGCGTCTCGTGGTACAGCTTGCCGCCGACGGTGAGCAGGTCGGTGAAGCGCATCCGGCCCACCACCGCGGAGCGGTCCAGCCCCAGCCAGTCCAGGAGGGTGGTGTTGATCCTGGCGATGGTGCCGTCCATCAGCGTCGACAGGTACCCGCAGGGGGCCCGCTCGTACAGGTCCTCGGCGCTGTCCTCCAGCAGTGCGGTGAACGCGGCGTCGGTGGCCGCGCGGTCGTCCGACGCGCCCGGTTCCTCACCGATCCGGGACATCACCGAAGTCCGGTGAGGAACGCGAGGACGGCTTCGGCCGTGGCCTCGGGTGCGCTCAGCTGCGGGCAGTGACCGGTGGCGTCCAGGGTGACCAGGCGGGAGGAAGGGATCGAGGCGCGCACGTACTCGCCGACCTCCCGGGGTGCGATGGCGTCCTGCGTGCAGTCCAGGACCAGCGTCGGGACGGTGACGCGCTTCAGGTCCTCCCGGCTGTCGGACAGGAACGTGGTCCGGGCGAAGACCCGGGCGATCTCCGGATCCATGGCGCAGAAACTGTTCGTCAGTTCCCTTCCCAGCTCCGGCCGGTCCGGATTTCCCATGATCACGGGGGCCATGGCCGAGGACCAGCCCAGGTAGTTCGACTCCAGGGCGGCCAGGAGCTCCTCGATGTCCTCGGCGCTGAAGCCGCCCCGGTACCCGTCGTCGTCGATGTAGCAGGGCGAGGGGGTCACCATCACCAGCGCGCCGATCCGCTCGGGCACCGACTCGGCCGCCAGCACCCCCACCATCGCGCTCACCGAGTGCCCGACGAACACCGCGTCCCGCAGGTCCAGTGCCTCGCAGACGTCCGCCACGTCTCGCACGTAGCCGTCGAGCAAGGAGTAGCGCTCCTCGCTCCACGCGGCCGCGTCCGATCCGCCGCAGCCGACGTAGTCGAAGAGCACCACCCGGTACCGCTCCGCCAGGGCGGGCACGACCAGGCGCCACATGTTCTGGTCGCAGCCGAACCCGTGCGCCAGTACGACCGCAGGCCCGTCGACCGGTCCGCTGACTGTCACGTTGTTCCTGCGGCGCGTGTCCATGGCGGCCATCCTCCCATCGGCCGCAGGTCCAGCGGTTCCCGGGGTCGGATGTGACCGGGTTCCGGCCGGGGCCGCAGTCCGCCGGGCGGGCGCGTCGGGGGGCTGCGCGCCGCGGCCCGGCCCGACGACGGCGGCGGCCCGGAGGCCGCTCGGGCGTCCGGGCCGCCGCCGGGGGCCGATCTTCGGTGCTCCGGCGGGCCGGCGGCGACCGGGCGTCGAGCGCCTGGTGGCTCCGGGCGCCTCAGCGCTCGCGCAGGCCGCGGAAGAACTGCCGCAGGTCGCCGACCAGCAGGTCCGGTGCGTCGTGGGCGGCCCAGTGGCTGCCGCGGTCGAACTCGTTCCACGACACGATGTTGGCGTGGTCGCGCTCGGCGAACTTGCGGACCGGCCGGAAGTCGTAGGCGAAGCTCGCCAGGGCCGTCGGCGCGGTCGTCGGCTCGGTGGGGTGCTCGGTGTGGCGGTCCTCGTGGTAGAGCCGGGCCGAGGAGGCGCCGGTGTTGGTGAGCCAGTAGACGGTGGCGATGGTCAGCACCGTGTCCGGGTCCACCGCCGTGCCCAGCAGCTGGCCGATCCAGGCGAGTTGGCCTGCGGGCGAGTCGGCGAGCGCGTGCGCCAGGTTCTGCGGCTTGGTGGCCTGGAGTTCGGCGAAGGCCGACATCTCGGCGTTGAAGGACTGCAGGAACTGCAGCAGCCCCAGCTCCTGCTCCGTCAGGCCGTCGAACTCGCCCGGGGTGCCGTCGGGGAAGGAGAAGAGCTGGTTGACGTGGACGCCGATGACATTGTCCGGGTTCTGCCGGCCCTGCTCCGGGGCGATGTGGGCCCCCGCGTCGTTGCCGTGCACGCCGTACCGCTCGTAGCCGAGCCGGCGCATCAGCTCCGCCCAGGCGGCGGCGATGCGGTGCCGGTTCCACCCCGCCTCGCGGGTGGGCCCGGAGAACCCGAACCCGGGGATGTCGGGGATGACGACGTGGAACGCCTCTGCCGGGTCGGCGGGGTCGGTGAGCTCGTCGATCAGGCCGACGTACTCCACGAAGGTGTTCGGCCAGCCGTGGGTGAGGATCAGCGGGGTGGCGTCCTCGTGCGGGGAGCGGACGTGCACGAAGTGGACGTTCTGGCCGTCGATCTCGGTGGTGAACTGCGGGTACTTGTTGAGCCGCGCCTCCTGCTCGCGCCAGTCGTAGGTGGTGCGCCAGCGTTCGACAAGGTCCTTGACGTACGACAGGGGCACGCCGCGCTCCCAGCCGGGTTGCACCGGGCCGGTCGGCGCCGCGTCCGGGTCGACGGGCAGTTCGTCGGTCCAGCGGGTGCGGGCCAGGCGGTCGTGGAGGTCGTCGAGGTCGGCCTGTGGGATGTCGATCCGGAAGGGCTTGATCTCAGTCATGCGGAACAGCCTCTCGTAACGTGTGGTGCGCGTGGTACGGGTTTTGCGGATTCCGGGCGGGATGCGTCAGTCACCGTGTCCTGCGGGCAGGAGGAACACCAGCACCGTCGCGGCGATCGCCGCGACCATGGTTGCGACGGACGCCGTGGCGAGGGCGTGGCCGGCTGCGTGGGCCCGGTCGGCGGCGGGGCTGCCGAGGGCGGCGAAGAACACCGCGCCGATCGCCGCGACGCCGAGCGCGCCGCCGATCTGCTGGGCCGTCGACAGCACGCCGGAGGCGGTGCCCGCGTCCTCGGGTGCGATCCGCGCCAGGACGACGTTCATCGCCGGGGTGATGAGCAGTCCGCCGCCGACGCTCTGCAGCATCAGGGTGGGAATGACCACGGCGGGCTCGAACGGGGCACCGCCGAACAGCACGATCGCCGTGGCGGCGTACCCGACGACCAGGACCACCGCGCCGGCCTCCAGGACGCGCCGGCCGTGCCGGGGCACCAGCCTGCTGGCGATCATGCTGAAGCTGAAGAACATGACCGCCGCCGGGGTGTAGACGAGCCCCGCGCCGAGCGCGGACAGTCCGAGGCCGTCCTGGAGGGAGATCGACAGCACCAGGTAGTAGGAGGTCACGACGGTGTAGACGACGAGGACCAGGGGGATGCCGACCCCGAAGGAGCGGGTCCGGAACAGCGACATCCGCACCAGGGGGTCGCCTCCCCGCGCACCGGTCCGCCGTTCGATCGCCACGAAGGCGGCCAGGGCGAGCCCGCTGCCGGCCAGACACAGCCAGGTCCAGGCCGGCCAGCCCTCCTGCCGGCCCTGGATGAGCGGGAAGGCGAGCAGGAACAGGGCGAGGCTGAGGACGAGGACACCCGGGACGTCGAGCCGGCGGGCGCCGACCGCCCGGGACTCGGGCAGCCGCCGGGCGGCCAGCCAGATCGTCGCCACTCCAATCGGGACGTTGATCCAGAACACCGGCCGCCAGGAGGAGCCGAAGAGGTCGGCGCCGATCAGCAGCCCGCCCACGAGCTGTCCGCTGATCGTGGCGACGCCCATCACGACGCCGAGCACGCCGAAGACGCGGTGGCGGCTCGCGGCGGGGACCAGGACGGTGACGGCGGCGAAGGTCTGGGGCAGCATCACCGCCGCCCCGAGGCCCTGCACCAGGCGGGCGACGATGAGGACGAGCGCGCCCGGTGCCGCCGCGCAGGCCACGGACGCCAGGGTGAACACGGCCATCCCGGTGATGAACATGCGCCGGCGCCCGAACAGGTCCCCCAGCCGGCCCCCGGTGATCAGGAGCACGGCGTACGTGAGTTGGTACCCGGCCAGGATCCACTCCAGCTCCCCGGCGGAGGCGTTGAGTCCGGCCTGGATCGAGGGCCCGGCGACGATGACGATGAACGCGTCCAGGATGGCCATGAAGGCGCCGACCAGGACGACGGACACGGCGGACCAGGGCACGGCGGCGGGCGCCGCACGCTCGGCGGCGGGCAGGTCCGCAGGCGTTTCCGTACGGCTCATGACCGGCTCCCCCGGGCACCGGCCGCACCGGCCGCAGCTGCCAGCGCCTTGACGACCTCGGCGGCCAGGACGGCCTGGCCCGCGGCGGCGAAGTGGATGCCGTCCGCGCTCAGCAGGTCGGGGCGGTCGTTGACCGGGTGGTCCCACATGTCGACCAGAACGGCCCCGAAGACGCGGGACAGCTCCCGGGTGACGGCGTTGAGCGTCCGGATCCTGTGGTCCCAGTCCGGCACGGCCGGGAGGCGGAACGCCCGGCCCAGCGTGAAGACGGTCAGCCGGGCACCGGTGGACGCGGCGACCTCGAAGACGCGCCGCAGGTCGCGTTCGATCCGCGCGTAGTCGGGTTCGGCGCGGAACAGGTCGTTGGCGCCGCACGGCACGTGGACCAGGTCCGGCCGGAACCCGGCGAGCCGTGGGGCCTGGTCCGTCAGCGTCCGGGCGGTCGTCGCACCGACCTCGGCGGTGTTCGCGTAGGCGAGGTCGGGGTGGACCCGGCGCAGGGCGCGGACGACGCGGTCGGCCCAGCCGCCGGAGGCGTAGCCGGGGCGCGGGTCGCCCGTCCCGGCCGAGAGGCTGTCGCCGATGACGGCGAACCGGCGCCAGGGGGCGTCGGCGAGCAGCGCGGCGGCGCGGTCGGGTGGCAGGCAGTAGGGGTCTGAATCCTCGGTCAGGGGTAACGTCGTTCCAGTCACACAGAAACCATACGACCGGTCGTACGTATTGTTCAAGCATGGCAAGATGGCCCCATGAACGACCTTCCGATGGACGAGGCTCCCGAACGCGCCGACCTCCGCCTGGTCCGCGGCGACCGGACCCGCAGGGCGATCAGCCGCCACGCCGTCGACGTGGCCTCCCTGGAAGGGCTGTCCGGGCTGAGCATCGGACGCCTGGCCACCGACCTGGGCCTGAGCAAGAGCGGCGTGCAGACCCTCTTCGGGACGAAGGAGAAACTCCAACTCGCCACCGTCGAAGCCGCCCGGGAGGCCTTCCTGGACGAGGTGGTGCGCCCGGTACCGGCCGACCCCGGCGGCGCCGAGCGGCTGCGCGCCCTGACCGAGCACTGGATCGGCTACGCGAGCGCGCCGCTCTTCCCGGGCGGCTGCTTCTGGGCAGCGAGCCTTCCCGACTTCGACAGCCGCCCCGGGGCGGTCCGCGACGCCCTGGCCCGGCAGCGCAGGGACTGGATGGCCCTGCTCGCCGGTGAGGTGCGCCGCGGTGTCGAGGCCGGGCAGATCAGGGAGATCGACCCCGAGCTCGCCGCGTTCCAGATCGACGCCGCCCTCTCCGCGGCCAACACCGCCCTGCGGCTCGGCGAGGCCGGGGCCGCGGACCTGGCGCGGCGGGCCGTCGACGGCTGGCTGGCCCGGAGCTGAGGCGTCGACCCCGCAGGGCCGGCCCCCGGCCACCGGACACCCCGCCGAGGCCGGTGAATCGGGCCCGCGGCCGGGGGCTCAGGCCCGATGTCGGGGGCTCACGCCCAGGCCGGGTGTCCAGGCCCCGGGCGCAGGCGGTGTCGGGGCGTCAGGCGGCGGTGCCGGAACGCCGGCGGTGCTCGTCGAGGGCCTGCCACACCTTGTCGCGCAGGAACGGCGTCTCGGTGAAGCGGATGCCGGTCGCGTCGCGCAGCGCGTTGGCGAAGGCGGGCGGCACCGGGTTGAACGGGCTCTCCGACATCGACTTCGCGCCGAGCGGCCCTATGGCGTCCGAGGTGTCGGTGAAGTGCACCTCGGTGCGGGGCACGTCCGCGAACGCGGGCAGCCGGTAGCGGCGGAAGGCCGCGGTGGTGACCTCGCCGCGTACGTCGACCAGCACCTGCTCGAACAGCGTGGCGCCGAGAGCCTGGGCGACCCCGCCCTCGACCTGGCCGCGGCACTGCAGCGGGTTCATCACCTTCCCGGCGTCGGCGCCGTGGACGCTGCGCAGGATGCGGATCTCGCCGGTGTCCGGATCGACGGCGATCCGGAACCACTGGGAGTTGAAGGCGATCGAGCGCGGCGAGCCGCCGAAGCGGCCGTCGGCGCTGAGCTCCACTCCCCTGGCGCGGGCGGCTTCGAAGACCTCCTTGAGCGTCACCAGCCGCCCGCCGCCCTCCACCGCGCCGGCGGTGAGCCGCAGCGGACCGCGCGGGGTGCGGGCGTACTCCGCGGTGAAACCGAGGATCCGCTCGGCGAGCGCGGTGGCCGCTCTCAGCACGGCCTTGCCGGCGACGACCGTGCCGGCCGAGCCGAAGGCACCGGTGTCGTGCCGGACGACGTCGGTGTCGGACTGCCGGACGACGACCCGCTCGACCGTGGTGCCGAGGGCCCCGGCGGCGATCTGCTGGTGCACCGTGGTGGTGCCGTTGCCGAACTCCGCGGTGCCCACCGCGATGTCGTAGCTGCCGTCCTCCAGCAGCTTCACGGTGGCGTCGGCGATGTGGCCGCCGGGCGGCCCGCAGGCGATCGCCGCCATGGCGAAGCCCTGGCCCACCAGCCAGCCCTCCGGGGCCTGTTCGGCGCTGGTGTCGTCGGCGAGGGCGTTGCGCACGACGCCCAGGCACTGGTCCAGGCCGTAGCTGGCGATCCGCAGGTCCTCCTCCTCGCCGAGCGGGCCCTGCATGTGCTCGCCAGGTCCGATGACGTTCCGCTCGCGCAGCACGAGCGGGTCGATCCCGAGGCGCCGGGCGAGCTCGTCCATCGCCGACTCCAGGGCGAAGGTGACCTGGCCGAGGCCGTAACCGCGGAAGGCCCCGGCGGGCACGGCGTTGGTGTAGACGGAGTAGGCGTCGACCTTCTTGTGCGGCGCCCGGTAGACGCCCATCGACTCGCCGATACTGTGGAACATCACCGCCGGTCCGTGGTTGCCGTACGCCCCGGTGTCGGCGACGACCCGGAACTGGACGGCCGTCAGCGTCCCGTCGCGCTTGGCTCCGAGCTTGACGGTGATCCGGAACGGGTGGCGGGTGGTGGCCCCGCAGAACTGCTCGGCCCGGGTGAACTCCAGCTTCACCGGCCGGTGCAGCCGCAGCGCCGCGAGCACCGCGATGTCCTCGGTGAGCATCTCCTGCTTGCCGCCGAAGCCGCCGCCGACCCGGCCCGCCACCACCCGCACCCTCTCCATCGGCAGGTCGTAGAGGTCGCACAGCGCCCTGCGGGTGAGGAACGGCACCTGGGTGGAGGTGCGGACCACGAGCCTGCGCCCGGCCGGCAGTCCGGTGGCCCCGGAGCCGTCCTCGGGCCCGGACCCGGCGCCGGAACCAGCACCGGAACCGGACCCCGGCCCGGCACCCGACCCCGGCTCGGCACCCGGCCCGGGCTCCGCCCCGGCGGCCGCTCCGGCTCCGGCCGCGGTCTCCTCGAAGTAGACGACGCAGCCGTGGGTCTCCAGACTGGCGTGCTGCACCCGCTGGGTGCGGAAGGTCTCCTGGTAGACGACGTCCGCCTCGGCGAACCCCTGCGCGACGTCGCCGAGTTCGCCGTGCGCCTCACCGCAGATGTTGTTCTCCGCCCGGGCGATCCGCGACTCCGGGCCCTTCGGGTGGATCACCGGGGCGCCCGGGGCCATCGCCTCCTCCGGGTCGAGGACGTACGGGAGTTCCTCGTACTCGACGACGATCCGCCGGCAGCCCTCCTCGGCGGCGCCCTCGCTCTCGGCGACCACGGCGGCGACCCGCTGGCCGACGAAGCGGACCACGTCGTCCAGCACCCGGGTGTCGTCCGGGTCCTCGGTGGGGTGCTCGTGCCGGGCCGAGGAGTACAGCTTGCCCGGGGCGTCCTCGTGGGTGAACACGGCGACCACCCCGGGCACCCGCAGGGCCGCCGAGGTGTCGACGGCGACGATCCGCGCGTGCGGGTGCGGGGAGCGCAGCAGCTTCATGTGCAGCAGTCCCTCGACGTCGAGGTCGAAGGTGTAGCGGGCGGTGCCGGTCACCACCTGCGGCCCGGCGGGCGCCCCGACGCTGCGGCCCACGGCCTGTCCGGCGCACGGCGATTCGGTGTGCTTGACGCCCCGGATCGCGTCCTCGATCGCCCGGTAGCCGGTGCAGCGGCACAGGTTGCCCTTCAACGCCCTGGGCAGATCGGCGCGTTCGAATGCGTCGAAGGCCGCGGCGGAGGTGGTCATCAGCATGCCGGCCGTGCAGAAGCCGCACTGGAAGCCCTGGGCGTCCAGGAACCGCTGCTGCATCGGGTGGAGTTCGCCGTCCCGGGCCAGCCCCTCCACCGTGGTGACCGAGCGGCCCTCGGCGCGCAGGGCCGGGTAGAGGCAGCTGTGGACCGGATCGCCGTCCACCTGGACGGTGCAGGCGCCGCAGTCGCCCGCGTCGCAGCCCTTCTTCACCCCGAACCAGCCCCGCTCGCGCAGGTAGGTGCGCAGGCACTGCCCGGGCCTCGGTTCGGCGTCGAAGTCCTCGCCGTTGACGTTGATCCTGAAGCTCATCGCCCGGCCTCGCCGAGCAGCTCGCGGCGGATCTCCTCGGCGAACCGGTGCGTCATGTGCCGGCGCCACGCGGGGAGTCCGTGGATGTCGTCGAAGTACTCCTCGGGCCGGACGCCGTGGGTGACCGCCTCGCGCACCGCGTCCGCGTTCGGCGGCACCGCGAAGCGCAGTTGGATCGGCCGGACGGTCGAGGCCGTGATCGTCAGCGCCAGCTCGCCGTCGATCGGGTCCCGGGTGCCGATCAGCAGGGCGCCGGAGCGGCCGAGCCCGTAGAGCGAGGCCTGCCGGAAGGCCGTGCGGCACGCCAGCGCCCGGGCGGGCAGGGTGACCGAGCGCAGCAGCTCGCCCGGCCGCAGGACCTGGACGCCGGCGCCGGTCACGAAGTCCTTCACCGGCACCCGGCGAGCCGCGCCGCTCTGCGACAGCAGGGTGCACACACCGTCCAGCGCGGCGGTCAGCGAGATCATCGGCCCGGCCGGCAGCCCGTTGCACAGGTTGCCGCCGACGGTGGCCATGTTCCAGATCTTCCAGGACGCCAGGAACGCCCGGCAGCACTGCTCGAACAGCGGCGCGGCCGGCAGGTCCGCCTCCCGGGCGAAGCGGGAGAGCTGGGCGATCGTGCAGGTCGCCGCGATCTCCAGGTCCCCCGCCGCGGTCGTCCGCACCGGCTCCCAGCCCATCCGGCTCAGGTCGACCAGCCGGCGCAGGTGCGGCTGCGGCTCGGAGAACAGGTACGTCCCGCCGCCGAGCCAGGCGTCCCCCGGCCGCCAGGTGTCGCGACGCCGCGCGTCACGCAGCTCCACCACCGTGTTCAGGTCCACGTCCAACCACCGTCCTCGACCGTTCAGTGCGGCCATTGAAGCAACGGCCGCACACCCGAACGAGTAGGCTCGGACACCAGTCCGGGTGATCCGGACTGGATGATCGACCAGACGGCTCGGCCGCCCACGGGCAGCGGCGCTACGGGGCCGGCTTCCAGAGCGTGAGCAGGACGCTGTACGCCGGAGGATCGTACGGCGCCCCGGTCGGCTTCACGTCGGTGATCTTGAGCATCGCGAGGTTGCCCTTGTCGGTGACGGTGCAGAGCACGTCGCCCTTCTTCAGGGCCTTCTGGTCGATCAGCGCCGTGTTGCTGAGCTCCGCGGGCAGCGGGGCGGTGTCCACCGACTGACGGCACTGCTCCGGCGACGTCCCCGGGCTCTTGGCCATGGCGGTGCGGAAGTGCATCCACTGGAGGAGGTAGGAGAACTCGGCGTCGTGGTCGCTGACGTCGCCGTTCGGCACGACCTTGGGCACGTCCAGGTCGACGGTGATGATCGCGCCGGTCACCGGCGGCCCGATCAGCAGCGGGCGGTCGGTGAAGGCCGGCTCGAAGCCGCGCTTGGGAGTCGCGGTGGCGGACGCCGTGACCGGCGGGGCGTCAGCGGGCTGCCTGCTGGGGGTGAGGGAGGGGGTCGCGGTCGCGCTCGCGGGGGCGGGCGGGTTCGCCACCGGCGCGCCGGTGGCCGCGGAGGTTCCGGCCTTGTCGTCGCCGGACACGAGCCAGGCCGTGGCAGCGGCCACCACCGCCAGGGCGGCCACGAGGGCGACGGCCAGCGGCGCCCGTCGACGCGGCGGCCGGGCCGCCACCGTGGGCGCCCGCGGCGGCGCCGCCGGGGGCGGGGGTGCGGTGTGGGTGGGCGCACTGTGCACGCCGCCGCCCGGGTGGGCCGACACCCGGGTGGGCACGTAGGTGGGCGCGCCGGCTCCGGACCCGGCCGCCGGTGCGGGCTCCGTTGCTGGTGCGGGCTCCGCTGCCAGCAGGCGCGCCGCCTCCCGCTCGCGCTCGGCGACGGCCGCGGCGAGCGGGGCCGGAAGCCAGCCCTCGCCCGGCTGCGGGGCGCGGCCCGAGGCGCGCTCGCACAGCTCCGCCAGCTCGGTCGGGGACGGCCGGGCCGCCGGATCGGCGGCGAGCATGCGCTCCAGCAGGGGCCGCAACTCCTCCGGATACCCCGTCAGGTCCGGCGGCCGCAGCTCGGTGTTGGCGATCTGGGTGGCCACCGTCAGCATGCCGCCCGAGCCGTACGGGTGCCGGCCGGTGGCCGCGACGGCGGCGATCAGCCCGAGCGAGAACACGTCGGCGGCCGGCGTGATCTCGGCCCCCGTTCCGTGCTCGGGCGACATGAACTGCGGGGTGCCGATGAAGCCACCGCTCCGGGTGAGCTGGGTGGCCTCGGCGGCGCGCGCGATCCCGAAGTCGATCACCCACGGGCCGTTCGCGCCGAGCAGGATGTTGGACGGCTTGAGGTCCCGGTGGACGACCCCGGCGGCGTGCACGGACGCCAGCCCGCGGGCCACGCAGCCGACCAGCTGCAGCGCCACGGGCACCGGCAGCGGGCCGTACGCCGCCAGCGCCTCGTCCAGCGGCAGCCCCGGCACGTACGCGCTCGCCAGCCACGGCCGGGCCCCGCTCACGTCGTGGTCCAGCACCGGCACCAGGTGGTAGCCCCGGACCTGCTGCGCCGCACGCACCTCCTGCTGGAACCGGCGCAGGAACTCCGCGTCCCCCGCGAACTCCCGGCGGATCACCTTCAGGGCCACCGGCTGGTTCCCCCGCGTCCGCGACAGGTACACCGACCCCATGCCGCCCTCGCCGATCCTCGCGAGCAGCCGGTACCCGGCGATCTCCTGCGGTTCGTCCGTTCCGAGCGCACTCAGCGCAGCACTGTTCCCACTGATGGGACCCACCCCCGATCACGATGAAGATCAACAATAACCGCCGGTCGCAGCGAGTCGGGAATCGAGGCCCCGCACGGCCCGGACGCGGACGCCGCGCGCCGGGTGATGTTCCGTCAGAGGCCCATCGGAGGAAGAGAGTCGGAGCGACAGGAAGCCTGGCGGTACCCGTCGACCGCCCCCTAAGGTGTCCGCATGGAGCCGATCGTCCTGGTCCTGATCTACGCGGTTTTCATCGTTGCCGTGGTGCTCCGGGGCGTCTCCAGACGGAACGAACGACGCCGACAGTCCCCCGACTCCGCCCCGGCGTCGAGCACACCGCCTGCACCGACCGCACCGGCCGCGCCCGTCGCTCCTGCCCCACCGGTCGCTCCTGCCGCGCTGGCCCCGACCGTCGCCCACCACCCGATGCGCCACGGAGAGGCGCGGACGATCGGCGGCTACCACCTGCTCGGCCGGATCGGCTCCGGCGGGATGGGCACGGTGTACCTGGCCCGGCGGGAGGGCGCGGCGACACAGGTGGCGCTGAAGACCATCAACCCGGAACTCCTCGACGAAGCCGAGCTGTTGCGCCGCTTCGAGCGTGAGGCGGAGGTCCTGGGCATGGTCCCCGGCGCCTACACCGCCCGGGTGCTCGACGGCGGGGTGGACCACGGACGGCCGTACCTGGTGATGGAGCTGTTGGACGGCAGGCCCCTGGACGCCCACCTTCGCGAGCACGGCCCGATCCGCTCCCCCGAGGCGCTACGCGCCCTGGCCCTCGCGCTGGCCGTGGCCCTGTCCGGGGTGCACCGGCTCGGCCTGATCCACCGGGACCTCAAGCCGGCCAACATCATGCTGACCACGGCGGGCCCCCGTCTGCTCGACTTCGGCATCGCCGCCCTGGTGGACGGCACCAGGCTCACGGCGGTCGGCGGTGGGCCCGGCACCCTGACCTACATGGCGCCCGAGCAGTTCGGCGACGAGCGGGTCGGCACGGCCGCGGACGTCTGGGCCTGGGCCTGCTGCGTGGTCTGCGCGGCACACGGCGCCAGCCCGTTCGCGGCGACCAGCACCGCCGCGGTGATCCGGCGGATCGTCGACACCGGCCCGGAGCCCGCCGCCCTCGCCGCCGTCCTGGACCCGGCCCTGGCCGCCGTCGTCGTGGGCGCGCTCTCCCCCGACCCGGCGGGCCGCCCCTCGGACGGCGCGGCCCTGCTGGAGGCGCTGACCGCCCGTCCGTCCCCGGGCGGCGTGCGGGAAGAGATCACCCGGGGCTGGCGCACCCTGGCCCTCTGACCGGGGAACGGGACCGGCACCGCCCCGCGCCGCGCTACCGGCGGCGGACCATGGCCTGCGGCAGGCGGCCGTCGTTCCAGTAGCCGTCCAGGACGGTCAGCAGGGCCTCGGGATCGCGCATCAGCTCGGGCACCCGGTCGCCGTACGCGTCCGCCAGCGGGTCGCGGTCGACGGTGCGGCGCTCCGCGGACGTGAAGGACGAGGAGTAGGCGTGGCAGGCGGGGCACCACAGGTAGTTGATCATCGACGGGGTGTCGCGGCCGGGCTTCTCCCGGTGGTAGGAGCGCAGGCCGAGGTGGCCGCAGACCGGGCAGGTGCGCTCCGTCACCGGCCGGTCCAGCTGGGCGCGCAGCGCCTCGCGGTCGGTCTCGTCGTAGCGGCGGGCCATGGGGTGGGTGACCTTTCTGGTGCAGTGCGGGAAAGCTGTGCGGGAAAGCTGTGCGGGAAAGCGGCGGGCGGGGGGGGGGGGGGGGGGGGCCCCCCCCCCCCCCCCCCCCCCCCCCCGCCGTGCTGTCGGTTCACCGGCGCGGAGCCGTCCGGCCGGCTGGGAACGCTATCAGTTGTCCCCGGAGATCCTCCGCCACATCATCTGGCCGAAGTCCTCGGCGTCCTCCTCGCTTCCCTTGTCGCCGTGGATCCTCATCCCCTCCTGGTGGTGCACCTCGTGGAAGAAGGTGACCACGGCTTCCTTGATGTTGCGCAGGCCCTTGTTGGAGAGCTCGATGATCGGCAGGCCGTTGCGGCCGCGGTGCGGCACGTCGGTGAAGGTGGAGTTGGACCGGATGTAGTGCGGGCTGTTGCCGTAGTTGGTCTCGCCCGTCTCCGCGTCGTAGATCCGCTCCTTGTGCACGACGTCGTAGCGGTCCCACACGTCGCGGTAGCCGGCCCGGGCGAGCGTCTCCTTGAGGCGGCCGAGGCTGACGACCGGGCCGGACTCGTACTCGTTGGGCTTGCCCTTGGAGCCGCGCCGGTAGGCGTTGCCGCTCGGGCCGGCGTCGGTGGCCTCCGGGGCCGGGGCCGGCTCCTCGGCGGTCTTGCCGCCCCCGCCGCCCTTGCCGCTGCCGCCCGGCTCCTTGCCGCCCTTGCCGGTTCCGGACTTCGGGGTCGACGGGGTGTCGCCCTTCGGGGTGGTCGGCGCCGGGTCGGCCGGGGTGGTGGTGGGCAGGTCGCCGGAGAGCAGCTTCTTGATCGCGCTGAGGACGGAGTCGCCGTCCTCGACCGCGAGCTTGACGGCCTTGACGGCCTTGACGCCGCTGCTGATCGCCTTGACCGCGCCGTAGCCGTCCAGGGCGAAGGAGCCGACGATCCCGGTCCACTGGCCGGCGACGTACGAGGTGGAGCTGGTGTCGACGCCGAAGAGCTCGGCGAGCGGGTGGTCGTCGACGTAGCCGGTGTGGCCGAGCTTGAACGGGGTCTCGTTCTCGTACCCGGTCATGCCGTTGAACACGTCGTTGTCGCCGTTGACGATGTCGGCGAACGAGTTCCAGCCGTCCGACAGGAAGTTGACGCCCCACTGGTACGGGTCGCCGACGATCGAGTCGCCGATGCCGGTGAGCCAGTTGCCGGCGGCGCCGCACCAGTCGGAGCCCCACCACAGCCCGGTCGGGTCGCTCCCGGAGACCGGGTTGCCGGCGGCGTAGCCGTACCCGCCCATCTGGTTCGGGTCGCCGTTCTCGAAGACCGGGTCGACCTGCAGGAAGCGGCCGATGACCGGGTCGTAGTGGCGCGCCCCGAGCAGGCTCAGGCCGGTGGCGGCGTCGGCGGGCTTGCCGAGGAAGCCGTGGTTGTCGGCCCAGCCGCCCGGCGCGGTGCCGCGCGGGTTGCCGTACGGGTCGAACGAGCGCCGGGTGACGGCCAGCGTGCCGCCGTCCACCTGGAGCTGGGCGGTGCCCTGCGGGGTGGTGGGCTGGTAGCTGATGGCGCCGTTGCTGGCACGCACGGTCACGGTGCCGTCCGGCGAGCGGTAGTAGCGCAGCCCGGTGACGGTCTTTCCGGCGGTGTCGAGGTTCAGCTGCTCGTTGCCGGAGAAGAGGTAGAGCGTGTTGCCGCCGGGGCCGCGCTGGATCAGCAGGCCGCCGTCGGCGTCGTACAGGTAGCCGCTCTTCCTGCCGTCGGTGGTGACGGCGGCGGTGCGTCCCTCCTCGTTGTAGTCGATGCTCTGGTTGCCGGCCCTGGCGCCGGTGGTGACCCGGGTCTGGGTGTTGCCGGCGTCGTCGTAGCCCGGGGTGAGCACGGTGGTGCCGGTGGCGGTGCGGGTGGTGACGGTCGAGACGGCGTTGGGCCGCTTGGCCGGGGTGACGCCCTGGCCCGGGTAGGCGAGGGTCTGGACGGTGTCCTTGGCCGCGTTGCCGGTCACGTCGTGGCTGATCTGCTGGGTGCGGTCACCGAGCTGGTCGAACTGCCAGTCCTGCCAGTACGGCGCGGGGCCGCCGACGGTGGCCGGGCCGGGCCGGGCGGTGTTGCAGCGGGCCAGCTGGCCGGCCGTGGCGGCGGTGATGCCCTTGGTGTCGGTCCAGGCGCTGACCAGCCGGCGCTGGGCGTCGTAGCCGAAGCACTGGGTGTCGGTGACCCGGTCGGTGCCGCCGCTGGACTGGACCTCGGAGACGGCCGTCAGGTTGCCCGACGGGTCGTAGCCGAAGGTCGTGTCGGAGATCGGGTTGGCGGTGTTGTTCTGCAGGGTGACCCGGCTGGTAGCCAGCCGGCCGGTCGCCGCGTCCCAGGTCTGCGCGGTGCGCAGCTGCTTGGTCGGCGTGCCGACGGTGGTCTGCACGACCTGGCCGAGCGGGCTGTAGTTGACCGTCGCGACGTACGGGCGGCTGGGCGAGCCCAGGCTCACCAGGCCGCCCTCCAGGTTGTAGCCGTAGCCGACGGTCTCGGCGGGCAGGCCGCCGTCGCCGTTGAAGGACGTCGAGGCGAGCATGCCGACGTTCTCGGTGTAGGACGCCTTGGCGGTGTAGGTACCGGCCAGGGCGCCCTCGGCGGCGGGGATGACGGTGCTGACGGAGGTCGGCTGGCCGACCGCGTTGTAGCCGTCGACCCGCTGGACGTAGGCGCTGCCGTTCTTCCCGCCCACGTACCGGGTGGAGGCGACGGGCAGGCCCTTGCCGAGCTTGTCGTAGCTCCACTCGGCCAGCAGCTTGGCCGGGTCGCCGGTGTCGGTGCCGGAGTACTCGGCGGTGCGGCGGCCCAGCTCGTCGTAGGTGAACGACAGGGTCTGCCTGCGGGCGTCCGTGGTGCTGGCGAGCCGGCCCAGCGGGTCGTAGGTGGCGCTGGAGGAGCCGGCGGCCGGGTCCGTCTGGGACGTCATCCGGCCCTGCATGTCGTAGCCGTACGTCCAGGTGTTGCCCGCGTTGTCCTGGACGGTGGAGATCTGCCCGCGCGCCGTGTAGGTGTAGCGGGTGGTGATGTCCGCGGCCGGCGCGGTGCCGGCCGTGCCGGCGGACCAGAGCCGGGCGTTCTTGGCGTCGTAGACCGCGACGTCGTCGTCGGCCTGGACCTTGAGGTAGCCGCCGGGGTGGCCGCCGGTGCCGGTGGACCACAGGGTGGTCTTGCCGGTGGGGTCGAGGACGACGAGGTTGCCGTCGGCCTGCATCACGGCGTAGGCGCCCGGGTGGCCGCCGGTGCCGCTGGACCACAGGACCTTCTCGCCGACCAGGGCGGTCAGCACGAGGTTGCCGTCCGGCTGCATGGCGAGGCGGATCCCGGCGGCGACCACCGAGGTGCCGGAGGAGATCCGGCTGCCGCCGGCGAGCTGCCGGTCGGGGGTGTCGTCGCGCTGGATGCGCACCGTGGTGCGGCCCTGCGCGTCGGTGTAGGTGGTGCCGGCCTTGCCGCCCTGGGCCGGGGTGGTGTCCACCCGGTCGGCGCCCTGGTAGCTGACGGAGCTCTGCCAGAGGGTGCTGGCGAAGGAGGCCAGCGTGGTGGTGACCGGCCGGCCCTGGCCGTCGTAGGCCGTGCGGGTCACCGACGGGCCGGTGCGGTTGGTCTCCGCCCACATGGTGCTGCTCGGCGCGTGGTCGGCGTCGGAGTAGGTCGCGATGCTGGAGACCGCCCAGCCGTGCGAGTCGTAGTAGGTGGAGGACACCAGCCGGCCGGCCGAGTTGTCCGCCGGGGTCGACTGCGTCTGGCGGGGCTGGAGGGTGCCGTCGTAGATGGTGACGGCGGTGCTGTAGGAGCCGTCCTCCCGCAGGCTCTTGGTGGTGACGGAGGAGGGCGTCGGGTTGTCACCGGCGCCGTGCACGTCGTAGGAGTAGACCCGGTCCGGCGTCTGGGTGGCCTTGTCGCGGCCCGGGGACCAGACCTTCTCCCGGCGGCCCAGGGCGTCGTAGGCCGCGTCCGTCACCTGGTTGTTGACGTCCACGGAGTGCGTCACCGAGGCGCGTCCGGGGGAAACGGTGCTGGTGGCGGTCCACTTCAGCGGGTTGGTGGTGGACAGGGTGGTCGGGAGCACGCCGGTGTCGGGCTGGTACCCGGTGGTCGTGGTCCGACCCGCCGCGTCGGTGCTGGCGGTGACCCTGCCGTAGGGGTCGTAGGACATCCCGCCGAGGGTCTGGAACTGCGGCTGCCCCTTGCCGTCGTAGCCGGTGACCGCCTGGGTGGCGGTGACCAGGCCGAGCGAGGTGCCGTTCTGGCCGAGGACGCCGTAGGTGCCCGGGTGGTCCACCGAGCCGTCGCCGTCGTAGAAGATCCGCTTGTGGGAGAGCGTGGTGTCCTTGCCGGGCGCGGTGCCGCACGGGCCCGCGACGCTGATCGTCTCCTTGGGGGAGACCAGCATCATCGGGTTGTCCGCCGGGGCGTCCGCGTACGTGGTGGTGGTGCAGGTCTCCTGCTTCGGATCGGCCAGGTCGCTCTGGTCGTCCTCCTTCCAGATCCGGCCGACGCCGTCGAAGGTGGTGCTGGTCCGGGAGGTGCGCCAACTGCCGTCCGACAGGAGGCTCATGGTCCGCGAGGAGGTCGCGGTGACCTGCCGGGCGGTGAGGTCCGGCAGGGTGGAGAGCTTGTCCGGCGCCGGGTCCTCGGAGGTCCACGCCTTGCGGGCGGCGGTGGCGGTGACCTTGGAGGTCGGCGGGTCGGCCAGGGTGCGGGTGACGACGCTGCCGCCGGCCTTGGTGTAGCCGAGCGTCTGGTACGGGGTGCCGGCCAGCCACGGGCTGTCGGTGATCTCCTCGCCCAGCGCGTTCTTCACCGTGACGCTGCGGGTCGTCCCGTCGGCCTTGTAGTCGCCGTCCATGCCCTGGAGGTAGGAGACGGTGCTCTGGGTGATCGGGTCGGGCGCGGCGCCGGTGGTGGTGGTGACGGTGCGGTAGCCCCGGAAGTCGTTCCAGGTGCGGTGCTTGTCGTCGGTCAGCTCGGAGTCGTCGCGGTGCCAGGCGGCTCCGTCGGCGTAGGTGTAGCGGGTGACCTTGGCGGGCGAGCCGGCCTTGGTGCGGTCGCTGTCGGTGACCTGCTCGACCAGGGTCTTGTGGAACCAGTCCGCGATCGGCTCCACGCCGCCCGGGGTGTTCCAGTAGACCTGGTAGCAGGCCATCGTGTCGCTGTCCGCCGAGGCGGGCATGGTCTTCTTCTCGCGCGAGCACTCCGGCGCCCGATAGGTGACGGCGATCGACTCGCCGGTCTCGGTCTGCACGCTGGAGATGCGCGGGTGGTACAGCGGCGGGGCGGCCGGGGTGAGGCCGTCGACCCGGTTGTCCATCTCGATGCCGGTGAAGGTCACCGGGTCGAGCGTGATCGGCCCGCTGCCGCCGGCGGAGGTGTCCTTGCCGGTGTGGACGATCGAGGACAGCCACATGACCGACTGCAGCGAGCCGGTGGCCTTCTGGTCCTGGGTCTTGCCGGTGACCGGGTCGTAGGTGCCGCCGGCGTCCGAGAAGACGTGGTCGAGCTCGTAGGTGTCGACGTCCTGCCAGCCGGAGACGGTGCGGACCCTGGTGTCGATGCCCTTCAGGCGGTAGGTGGACCAGAACGTCGGCCCGCCGGTCAGGCAGACGCCGTCGGTCTTGTCGTCGTCACCGACCTTGTTCTTCCAGTCGGACTCGCAGTGCAGGTCGTACGGCGTGTCCGGCCAGTTGGCGGCGGTGTCCGAGGAGAGGTTGCCGTCCTTGCAGACGCTGTCCGACTTGGTGCAGCGCTGCGCGGCGCGGAAGACCACCTGGGCGGCCGGCTCGCGGCCCGCGCGGGCGTCGGCCAGTTGGTAGCCGTAGGAGATCTTCGTCAGCCGGCCACCGCGGGTGTACTTGGTGATCGTGCCGCCCTTGTCGTCCTTGGCGACCTGGCCGTAGCCCATGTTGTAGTAGTTGGACTCGGTCGCCCAGTCGTAGCGCTGGACGTTGCCGTGGGCGTCGACGACGAAGTCCAGGTTGAAGCGCCAGCCGACCGGCTTGTCGCACTGGGAGTCGTCGCCCTTGTCCGAACTGTGGCACGGGTCGCCCGACTTGGGGTGGTAGACCGGCACGCCCCAGGCGCTGTTCGTGGCGTCGTCCGAGGTGGTGCCGGGGGCGTGGTTCAGACCCAGGTAGTAGGCGGTGCCGTCGGTCGTGGTGACCTTGAAGTACTCGCCCTGCCACAGGCCGTTCGCGGCGTCGGTGAGCCGCTCGATCTTCGTGCCGTCGTCGCTCTGGAGGTGGTACGCCCCGTTGTCGTCGCGCAGCAGGCGGCCGTTGTGGCTGCCCAGTTGGAGCGTGGCGTTCCAGCCGGCCCAGCACTCGTCGCCGGAGTCCTTGATCCCCTGGTCCTTGCAGCCCTTGTAGGAGCGCTCGATGAAGCCGGGGGTGTACGACCAGCCGTCACCGATCCAGGAGGACTGGGAGTTGCGCGCGGAGGTCTCGCCGTCCACCGACTGGGAGTCGTAGGAGAGGCTGACCGTCGGCGCGGTACCGCCCAGCGACGGGGGCACGGTGACGGGGTAGTGGTAGGTGAAGGCGCCCGAGGCCGAGGCCGACCAGGAGCCGGAGGCGGACATCGAGGTCGCGCCGAAGTCCCCCTGGGAGCCGTTGGAGCCCGCGACGGCGGCCACCGCCATGCCCCCGGAGGAGGCCTGCGCGGCGGGGGCCGCGAAGAAGGAGGAGGACTTCCCGGCGACCGCCGAGCCGGGCAGGGCGACGGTGCCGCTGACCTTCCGGCCGACCGGGTCGTTGACCGACTCCAGCGGGGTGCGGGTGCGGCAGGCGGCCACCTGGGGGGTGGTCAGCGCACAGGCCGGCATCGCGACCAGGTGCAGCCGCGAGGCCCAACCGCCGCCGTAGGCCTGCTCGATGGAGCCGTAGTCCAGGGAGACCGACACGCTGCCCGTGTCGGTTCCGCGGTCGGCGCGGCTGAGGCCGACCAGCAGGCCGTCCACGCCGGCCCCCTGGGCCCGCCCGCGGTCGGCCACGGTGACCTGCACGGCGGACACCGGGGACACCGGGGTGAGCGGGGCGGCCAGGGCACGGGCCCGCTCACCGAGGGCCGCCGGAGCGGCCGGTGAGACCGAGACCGGCAGCGAGCCGGCCTTCACCTCGCCCGCCGGAGCTGCCAGGCTGCGCACCGCGGAGGCGCCGCCGAGGTCGACGGTGGCGCTGGCGGCGGCGGGCCACTGCGGGCCCTTGACCTCGTGCGGCCTCAACTCCCGTGCGCCGGCCGGGACCACCGGCTTGGGGGCGTTGCCCGCGGGGCTGTCCGCCGGGTGGCCCGGCACCTTCGGCTGGGAGGGGAGCGGGTCCGCGTCCCAGACCTTGTCCGTGTAGTGGTAGCCGCCCACGACGGAGTCGGCGACCGCGAACGGCGCCGACAGCGCGAGGGCGGTGACGGTCGCGACCGTCACCGCTCCCCGTTTCATCCAGGCCCGGCGGCGGGCTCTGTCGAGTATGCGGAACCCCTGGGCTCCGCGTGGTCCTGCGCGCATGCGCACAATCCCCCATGAGAACGAACGGTGACATCCGTTGAGGTCACGTCAGCTGACGGGCCGTCCTCGGCCCGGCTGGAACCGTATTGCCATGACAAAGGGTCAGCAATACCCTTCCCCAGCGGTCACACCTTCCTCATCCGCCACACAGGTTCGCCAAGTCGTTCACCAAGTGGTCGGAGACGGACGGAACGACCGCAATTCCGACACACGGCGGCCCGTGCGACGCAGCGTTCTGTGAGAAGAACCACAGCGGCGCGCGCGGTCGCCGCTTCCGGTCCTCGAAAGGACGACGACACATGGGGGAGCGCACCCGCGCCCGGAGTCATCCGGCCCGAATACCGACACGCCGCCTGGCGGTGTCGGCGGTGGTCACCGGGCTGCTGCTCGGCACCGTCGGCCCGGCACTGGCGGACGACGTGCCGGCCGGCGCCGGAGCCGCGGCGGGCAGCGCCGCGGCCTCGCCGCTGGCGGCCGCGAAGGCCGAGGCCGTCCGCACCGGGAAGCCGGTCACCGTCGACGGGCTCACCACCGAGACCGACGAGACCGTCGCCAACGCCGACGGCACCTTCAGCGTCACCAGCCACCTCCAGCCCGCCCGGGTCCGCCGGGGCGACGGCTGGGCGGCGGTGGACGCGGCGCTGGTCCGCAACGCGGACGGCAGCCTCTCGCCGAAGGCGACGCCCTCCGGACTGGCCCTGTCCGGCGGCGGCACCGGTCCGCTGGCCACCCTCACCGACGCCGAGGGCCACCGGCTCTCGTACACCCTGCCGTTCCCCCTGCCCGCACCGCAGGTCAGCGGCAGCACCGCGCAGTACGACGGGGTGCTGCCCGGCGTCGACCTCAAGGTCACCAGCACCGACCAGGGCGGCTTCCACGAGGTGCTGGTCGTCCACGACGCGAAGGCCGCCGCGAACCCGGCGCTCGCCGCGCTCCGCCTGACGGCCACCACCAGCGACGGCCTGACGCTGAACGCGGACGCCGACGGACGGGTCGCCGCGACCACCGCCGACGGCACGGCCGTCTTCCGCTCCCCCGCTCCGCTGATGTGGGACTCCACCCGCACGGCCTCCGGCAGCGCCCCGAGCACCGCACCGCAGAACGCCGCACCGCAGAACGCCGCGCTGCGGGCCGCCGCACCGAAGTCGGCCGCAGCGCCGAAGGTGGCCGCGGCCCCGGCCGCCGAGGGCGCGGACGGCGCGACCGCCCCCGCGGCCCCGACCCCGACCGCCACCCCCACCGCTCAGCCGGCCACGGCCTCCACCGCCGAGCAGCCCGGCACCGCCGCCCAGGTGCGGCCGATCGCGGTGACCAGCTCGCCCGGGGCGCTCACGCTCGTCCCGGACGCCGGCCTGCTCACCGACCCGGCCACGGTGTGGCCGGTGTACATCGACCCGTACACCAGCCCGATCACCAGCAAGAAGAGCCACTTCATCACGGTGAAGGAGGGCTGCCCGTCGCAGAGCGCGTACGACGACGCCCAGGACAACGGCGAGGGCGTCGGCTACCAGCACTGGAAGGACTGCTACGGCCTCAACCGCGCCTACTTCGAGATCAACATCGGCAACCTCACCAAGGCCATGGTGATCTCCAAGTCGACGATCCACCTCACCTCGACGTACGGCGCCTCCTTCGACTGCGACAACGAGACCGACGTCAAGCTGGCGACGGTCACCGGGATCAGCGGTTCCACCACGTGGAACAACCAGCCGGACGTGACCGGTGACGGCTACATCGGCGGCACCCAGAAGGTGAAGAGCTCCAACCCCTCCCAGCACTGCGGCGACCACGACGCCAACTGGGAGGTCACCGGGCAGATCAAGAAGCTGGCCGGCGAGAAGGACAGCTGGACCTTCGGGCTGTTCGGGAACGAGTCCAAGTCGTCCGGCAACAACGACTTCGTCCGTTTCGCCAACAACCCGTACCTGACGACGGTCTTCGACATCGCGCCCCGGGTGCCGGACAAGCTGGGCACCACCCCCGCCGCCGTCTCGCCCTCGAGCAACGGCTGCGACGGCGCCGATCCCGGCTGGATCGGTCAGTCCGGTCTGGCCGGCGACGCCTCCGACATCACCCTGAACGCGCACCTCGACACCGACATGAGCGGCGTCAACCTGCGCGCCCGGTACGAGGTGTGGGACACCAAGATCGCCGACTCGGCCGGCAACTCCACCGGGAAGGGCTCCCCCGTCAGCGGCTGGGTCAGCGACGGCGGCACCACCCGCCAGAACATCGGCTTCAAGGTCGCGGACGGCCACCAGTACGGCTGGCACGTGCGGGCCGACGACGACACCCTGATGAGCGGCTGGTCCCCGAACTGCTACTTCAAGGTGGACCTCAGCGCGCCGAGCGTGCCGACCTTCACCGAGTCGCCGGTGTTCCCGCCGCTCGGCAGCGACCACGCCCCGACCGGCCACGCCGGCGACACCGGCGTCAAGGTCGCCGTCAGCGCCAACGACCCGACGCCGACCGGCTGCACCCGCGGCTCCTGCGTCAGCAGCGGCATCGACCGCTTCGAGTACGCGCTGGACGTCAACATCCCGGCCAACGGCGCCGCCAAGGTGGACGCCGTCCAGGCCGGCGGCGGCAACGCCACCGCCGACATCCCGATCGTCCTCAGCGCCGCCCAGTGGGGCGCCCACACCCTGTTCGTCCGGGCCGTCGACAACGCCGGCAACACCCAGGGCACGGTGGGGCAGTACAGCTTCTTCGCCCCCTGGAACCCGAACGCCAAGGTGGCCGCCGGCGACCTCGACGGCGACGCCGTGCCCGACCTCGTCGCCCCCACCACCGGCGGGGACCTCGTCCTGGTGCGCGGCAACGCCGACCCGGCCGCCCCGCCCGTCACCGTCTCCACCAAGGCGCAGAGCCCGGACGGCACCGGCTGGAACAACTACCTGGTCGCGCACCGCGGCACGGCCACCGGCACCAACGTGGACGACCTGTTCGCCTACGACAAGGCCACCCACGAGCTGTACCTCTACCCCAACGACGCCATCACTCCCGGCGGCACCAGCGGCCACTTCACCCTGACCCAGAACGTCGTGCCGATCCGCAACTCCGGCAGCTGCCCGGCGAAGGGCTCGGACGGCACCTGGAACAACGTCAGCCAGATCCTGGCTCCCGGCAAGCTCGCCGGCTTCGCCGACGCCCCCGACCTGATCACCGTCGACAAGGGTGAACTCTGGTACTTCCCGGGCACCTTCCAGGCCGGCTGCAACCTCGGGGCCGGCGTGCGGATCGGTACCGGCGACTGGTCGGACGTCACCCTGCTGGCGCCCGGCACCGTGAACGGCGTGCCGACGCTGTGGGCGCGCAACGACACCACCGGCGCCGTCAGCAGCTTCCCGCTGGCCTTCGCCGGCGGCGTCCCGACCACCCGGATCGCCGCTCCGACCGGCGCCGCGCTGGTCTCCGGCGTCCTGGACACCGCGAACAAGAACCTCTGCCTGGACATCGACCACGCACGGACCGCCAACGGCACCCCGGCGCAGATGTACACCTGCAACGGCACCGACGCCCAGACGTTCACCCTGGGCGCCGACAGCACCGTGCACGTCATGGGCAAGTGCCTCGACGTGGTGAAGGGCGGCACCGACAACAACACTGCGGTGCAGCTCTACCAGTGCAACAACACCGGCGCCCAGCAGTGGGTCCCCGGCCCGTACCCGGGCACCCTGAAGAACCCGCAGTCCGGCCGCTGCCTGGCCGACCCGGCGAGCAACCGCACCCCGCGCACCCAGGTGATCATCTACGACTGCCTGAACATCGCGGACCAGAAGTGGGCCGCCACCAGCGGCAACGTGCTGCCCGCCGCCCAGACGGTGCTCCCGCTCGGTGTGGGCGGAAAGGACTTCCCGACCGTCGCCTCGCCCGGGGACGTCCAGGGCACCGGCTTCCCGGCGCTGTACGCGGGCAGCGGCTCCGGCCGGCTGGTCGAGTTCCCGGGCGCCGCGGCGGTCGGCGGCCTCGCCCAGTTCGCCGCTCCGGTGTCCATCGGGCACGTCCACCGGCCGACCGCCTGGTGGAAGCTGGACAGCACCGAGGACAGCGTCCGCACCGACGGCGCCCTGACCCTCTACGGCACCGCCGCCGTCGTCGCCGACCCGGACCGCGGCAGCGCGCTCGCCCTCAACGGCACCACCGCGTTCGCCGACACCCCGGGCCCCGCGGTCGACACCAGTCGCAGCTACACCGTGTCGGCCTGGGTCAGGCTGACCAGCCTGACGAACAACTCGAGTTTCGTCTCGCAGTCCGGCACCACCGGCAACGGCCTCCAGCTGTACTACTCCAGCGGCGCCCACGCCTTCGCGTTCGGCCACGGGCACGCCGACGACACCGCCGGCGCGTTCACCAGCGCCTACGGGCCCACCACCGGGCCGCTCAGCCCGAAGACCAACACCTGGTACCACCTGGTGGGCGTCTTCGACGCGGACAGCCAGCAGCTGAAGCTGTACGTCAACGACGAGACCGCGGCCGCCGCCGACTACACGGGCACGGTGTGGAACGCCACCGGCCCGGTGCAGATCGGCCGCCGCAAGTACCAGGGCTTCTACGGCGAGTACACCGCCGGCCGGGTCGCGGACGTCCAGCTGTTCGCCGAGGCCCTCACCCCGGGCGGCGTGCGCTCGATCGGCAAGGACCGCCCGGTCCCGACCCAGCTGAGCTGACACCCGTCCGCCGGCGCTCCACGGCCCCGGCCGCCCCCTCCCCGGGGCGGCCGGGGCCTTCCGCTTCCGCCGGGGCTTCCGCTTCGGCCGCCCCTTCCGCTCCGGCCCGGGCTTCCGGTTCCGCCCGGGCTTCCGGTTCCGCCCGACCTGCGGCCGTGCCCGGCGGCTTCCGGCCCTCGCCCACGAGGGTGAGTGAGGCTTGTCACTGGTTCGCGCCATCGGTTCGCAGACTGGGTAGGAGTAGGTTCCTTCGACCAACGGCCGGGATCCGCTCCCGGCCGTGAACCCCCGGTCAGCAGCGCTTTCGACGAGAGAGACACCAGACATGTCTGCACTTGTCCCGACCCAATCCCCACCCCGGTGCATCGGCGTGGTCGCC
The DNA here is from genome assembly GCF_043202455.1 of Kitasatospora sp. NPDC048194. Taxonomy (NCBI): domain Bacteria; kingdom Bacillati; phylum Actinomycetota; class Actinomycetes; order Kitasatosporales; family Streptomycetaceae; genus Kitasatospora; species Kitasatospora sp. NPDC048194. The sequence continues at coordinate 130,891 of NZ_JBIDAK010000016.1, read as the reverse complement.
GAGTCGGCCAGCGGGGACGCCCGCGTCGCGGCGACACCGACGACGGTGCAGCAGTTGCTCGGCCTCGGCTACGACGTCGTCGTCGAGCCGCAGGCCGGTGCCGCCTCCGGCTTCACCGACGCGGCCTACGCCGACGCCGGCGCCCGCATCGGCGACGCCTGGACCGCGGACGTGGTCCTGAAGATCAACGCCCCGACGGACGCCGAGATCGCCCGGCTGCGCGAGGGCACCACCCTGATCGGCCTGCTCTCCCCCGCGCAGCGCCCCGAACTGCTCAAGGCGCTGGCCGCCCACGGCGTCACCGCGCTCGCGCTGGACGCCGTCCCGCGGATCTCGCGGGCGCAGTCGATGGACGTGCTCAGCTCGATGGCGAACATCGCCGGCTACCGTGCGGTGATCGAGGCGGCCCACGTGTTCGGGCGGTTCTTCACCGGCCAGGTCACCGCCGCGGGCAAGGTGCCGCCGGCGAAGGTCCTGGTCGCGGGAGCCGGCGTCGCCGGGCTCGCCGCCATCGGCGCGGCCTCCAGCCTGGGCGCGATCGTCCGGGCGACCGACCCGAGGCCCGAAGTGGCCGACCAGGTGAGGTCGTTGGGCGGCGAGTACCTGGCCGTGGAGGTCGTCCAGGAGGCGAGCACCGACGGATACGCCAAGGCGACCTCCGCCGAGTACGACCGAGCCGCCGCCGCGCTCTACCACGAGCAGGCCGAGGACGTGGACATCATCATCACGACCGCGCTGATCCCCGGCCGGCCCGCCCCGCGGCTGGTCACCGCCGAGGACGTGGCGGCGATGCGGCCCGGCAGCGTCATCGTCGACATGGCCGCCGCGCAGGGCGGGAACGTCGAGGGCACGGTGGCGGGCCGCACGGTGGTCACCGACAACGGCGTCACCATCATCGGCTACACCGACCTCCCGGCCCGGCTGCCCGCGCAGGCCTCCCAGCTGTTCGGCACCAACCTGGTGAACCTGTTGAAGCTGCTGACGCCCGACCGGGACGGGCAGCTCGTGCTCGACTTCGACGACGTGGTCCAGCGGGCCGTGACGGTCGTCCGCGAGGGCGAGATCACCTGGCCGCCGCCGCCCGTGGCCGTGTCGGCCGCCCCGGCCGCGCAGCCCGCCGTCGCCGCGCCCGCGCCCGCGGAACCGAAGCGGTCGCGGCTCACCCCGGCGGCGCGCTTCGGGCTGATCGGCGCGGGCATGCTCGCCGCCTTCCTGCTGACCGCCTTCGCGCCCGCCCAACTCGCCCAGAACCTGACGGTGTTCGCGCTCGCCGTGGTCATCGGCTACTACGTCATCGGCAAGGTGCACCACGCCCTGCACACCCCGCTGATGTCGGTGACCAACGCGATCTCCGGGATCGTGGTGATCGGCGCCCTGTTGCAGATCGGCCACGAGAGCCGCGTCGTCACCGTGCTGTCCTTCGTCGCGGTCCTGCTGACGAGCGTGAACATCTTCGGCGGTTTCGCCGTCACCCGCCGCATGCTGTCGATGTTCTCGACCTCCCCCGAAAGGCGCTGAGCCCGATGACTTCCACGACGGCCTCGCACGCCGCGGACCTGGTCGCCGCACTGCTGTTCATCCTCAGCCTCGCCGGGCTCTCCCAGCACCGGACCTCACGCGCCGGTGTCGTCTACGGCATCGCCGGCATGGCCCTCGCCCTGGTCGCCACCGTCGTGGTGGCGGCGCAGAGCATCACCGCCGGCGCGGTCGCGCTGATCGTCGTCGCGATGGCGCTCGGCGGTGCGGCCGGGCTGTGGCGGGCACGGCGGGTCGAGATGACCCAGATGCCCGAGCTGATCGCCGTCCTGCACAGCTTCGTCGGCCTCGCCGCCGTCCTGGTCGGCTGGAACAGCTACCTGGAGGTCGAGTCCCACGGGTCCGCGCAGACCACGATCGCCGGAGACCTGCTGGGCATCCACCACGCCGAGGTCTTCATCGGCGTCTTCATCGGCGCGGTCACCTTCACCGGCTCCGTCGTGGCCTTCCTGAAGCTGTCCGCCCGGATCGCCTCGCGCCCGCTGACGCTGCCCGGCAAGAACGCGCTCAACCTGGGGGCGCTGGCCGCGTTCGTCGGCCTGACGATCTGGTTCACCGCCAGCCCGGGGCCGGCCCTGATGGTCGCGGTCACCGTCCTGGCGCTCGCCCTGGGCTGGCACCTGGTCGCCTCGATCGGCGGCGGCGACATGCCCGTGGTCGTCTCCATGCTGAACAGCTACTCCGGCTGGGCCGCGGCCGCCTCCGGGTTCCTGCTCGACAACAACCTGCTCATCGTCACGGGGGCGCTGGTCGGTTCCTCCGGCGCCTACCTCTCGTACATCATGTGCAAGGCCATGAACCGGTCCTTCCTGTCCGTCATCGCCGGCGGCTTCGGCATCGAGGCCCCGACGGCCGGGAGCGAGGAGCACGGCGAGCACCGCGAGATCCGCGCCGAGGAGGTCGCGGCGCTGCTCGACCAGGCCCGGTCGGTGGTCATCACCCCCGGCTACGGCATGGCCGTGGCCCAGGCCCAGCACCCGGTGGCGGAGCTGACCCACCGGCTGCGCGAGCGCGGGGTCGAGGTCCGCTTCGGCGTGCACCCCGTCGCCGGGCGCCTGCCGGGGCACATGAACGTCCTGCTGGCCGAGGCGAAGGTCCCGTACGACATCGTCCTGGAGATGGACGAGATCAACGACGACTTCGCCGCGACCTCGGTCGTCCTCGTCATCGGCGCCAACGACACCGTCAACCCGGCCGCCACCGAGGACCCGGGCAGCCCCATCGCCGGGATGCCGGTCCTGCGGGTGTGGGAGGCCGAGCAGGTGATCGTCTTCAAGCGCTCGATGGCCTCGGGTTACGCGGGGGTGCAGAACCCGCTGTTCTTCCGGGACAACACCAGCATGCTCTTCGGCGACGCCAAGCAGAGCGTCGAGGCGATCCTGCGGGCCCTCCCCGGCCGGGACCAGGACGGTCCGGTGGCGGCCGCCGGCCGGGCCGCGGCGCGGTAGCGCGGCCGCCCGGCTCCCGCTGCCCCGCCCCGGTGCCGACGGCGCCGGGGCGGGGCAGCGGCGCAGTCCCCCCGAGGCCGGAGCCGGGAGGGGCCGGACCTGGACGGGCCCGGGCGGCGCCCGGATCACACCAGCCAGCGGCCGTCGCGCATCAGCTCCCGCCCGCGCAGCTCGTCCGCCTCCCGCCAGGCCTGGATCCGGCGCGGGGTGATCCGGAACCAGAGGTAGGAACCGGCCGAGGTGCGCGGGTCGAAACCGGTGCGGGCGGCGAACCGGTCCCCGGTCCGGTCGGGCCGCGCCGGTTCGAAAGGCGGGCCGTGCTCGCTGAGCGGTTCGAGCAGATCGGCACCCACTCGCCGCTGGAGCTGCGGGCGCGGAACGTGGTCGTCCGGGAGACCGACGACCCCGAGGTGATCGTCGCCGAGTACGACTACCGGGTGCTCAACCGGGGCACCGGGCGCACCGTCGAGGCCGCCAACATCCAGGTGCTGCGGGTCCGCGACGGGCTCATCGTGCACAGCCGGGACTACCACGACCACCTGGCCCTCGCCGTGGCCGCCGACGGCCTGCCCAGCTCGTCGCGGCGCTGGAGGCCGGGTGGCGGCGCTGGAGGCCGGGTGGCGGCGCGCCTCAGGCCAGGCCCTTGGCCTGCCAGTACGCGAACCGCTGGAGCGGGTCGCCGTCGAGCGACCACGGCCAGGCGGTGACGGTGTCGCCGATCGCCTGGAAGGTCTCGCCGGCCTCGCGGACCCGACCGGCCTGGACGAGGGCGTAGGCGAGCAGGTTGAGGTCGGCCAGCGCCGCCGCGTGGCGCAGGCGGCCCTGGCGCGGCCAGACGTTCAGGGCCGCGTCCAGCGCCCCGGTGGCCCGGACGTGCGTCCACTGGCGGCGGGCCATCAGTCCCTCGACGCCGCCCTTGGCCGTCGTCCGGGCGTACTCGTCGACCAGGGCGGTCAGCTCGACCCCCACGACCGGCGCGGCCGGTGGCATCGAGGCCCGGAGCGAGTCGACGAAGTCCAGCTGGCCGCTGCGCGAGCCGCACTCCTCCGGCGACAGGTACCGCAGCATCTGCAGGCAGGCCTCGCGGTTCCACGGGTCCCGCGCGGCCACCTCCGACCAGACGGCGAACACCTCGCGCGACTCGGCCCGGATCAGGCGCAGCATCGCGAGCAGCACCACCCAGGGTCCGGGGTCGGCCGGCTCGGCGTCGGCGGCCCGGTAGCACTGGTCGGCGGCGGCCCGGGCGTCCTCCATGCGCCCGGCCTGCCGGCCCCGGACCAGCTCGACCCAGGCGTCGAAGACCAGCGCGTCGGTGCTGCGCTGGCGGCGCCGCCGCCAGGACCGGGCGAACGCGGACGGCGCGGCCGCCTCGGCGAGCACGGCGAACCGGTGCCCGCGGCGGTCCCAGTCGGCACCGGCCTCCTGGAGCAGCCGCTCCACCTGGTCGATCTGGACGTCGTCCACCCCCAGCCGCCCGGTGGACTGCAATTGCCGCCGCACGCGGCCGAGTTGGACGTCGTCCAGCTCCGGCCGCAGACGCGGCCCGGAAGCGCGGAGCCTTCGGAATATCGACACGCGCCGCAGCGTAGGACCCGGGAGGGAATTCCGGATAGCCCCCGGAGTCAATCGTTATTCAAAAAACGACAGCCGGACGCTGCGGCCTTTTTTCGAGAAATGTGATGGTGCATCAGTAACAAGCGCGGTCCGGGCGGGAATTCCCCCCACCCGCTGCCCTGAGCACCGGCACCCGCCCGCCGGGGCGCGAGGAGGCCGGGCGCGGTGGGCAGGCTCAGCGGAGCCGGTGTTTCGTCCCCGGAGGATCGGTCAGGCGCACCTGCCGGGGGGACCGGAAGCGGCCCGGAGAACGAGGGAGTCGGCATGCCGAACGAAGGTGATCCCCCGGCCCGGCGATTCGCGGCCACGTCGTTCGCCGGGCTGTTCGCGCTCACGGCGGTGGTGCTCGCGGTCCTCGCCGGCGTGGGCAGCGACGACACGGAGACGACCGTGTACTGCGCCGCGGCCGCGCTCCTGTTCGCGCTCCTCGCGCTCGGCACCGCCGTCGAGCGGGTGGTCGTCCGCCGCCGGGCCCGGAGAGCGGACGATCGGGCGGACAGCTGAGACCGGCCCGACCGCGTCAGGATCCGTCCATCCGGCCGCCGCCGGTGGCACCGTCCGCGGCCGCCACCCTGTCCTCCGCTTCCCGTAGCCGCCGGGCCGTGTCGGCGACCCGGGTGGCGGCGGTGTCCCGCTCGGCCTCGCACCGGGCGAGTGCGGCGGCCGCGGCCTCGCTGCGCTGCTGCGCCTGCCGGAGTTCGGCCCGCACCTTCTCGACGCGGTGGTCGGCCCGCTCGCGGTCGGCGGCGAGCTGCTCCGCCCGGCGCGTCAGCCGGTCATGGTCCCGCACGGCCGCCCGGTGCTCCTGCTCGGCCTCGGCCCGGGCGGCTCGGGCCTGTGCGGCTTCAGCCTGTGCGGCTTCGGCCCGGGCGGCTTCGGCCCGGGCACGGCGGCGGGCCTCCTGGTCGGCTGCCGACCGGTCCGGTTCCTCCGCACGCGCCTCCCGCGCCGGCCGGGGCCGGGTCGTTCGCCCGCGCTGCTGCTCCGGCTGCGGCTCCGGCCCCGGCTCCGGGGCCACGGCGACGTCCGGCAGCGCGGGCAGGCCCGAGGTCTGCCGGATGCCGGTGGTGAGCCGGCCGGCGGCCAGTGCGGCCGCCGCGCCCTCGTCGGCGGAGGCCGCCCGCAGGCTCTCCTCGATCTCCCGCAGCTGCCCCTCGGCCAGGTCGACGCCGCCGGCGGCGGCCGCTTCGCGGGCCCGGGAGGTCAGCGCCGTGACCACCCGGTGGCGTCGGGCGGACAGCTCCCGAAGGCTGGGCCCGGCCAACTCGGCCTGCGCCCGCCGCAGGTCCCGGCCCAGGTCGAGGTACGCGCCGAGCTCCGCAGCGTGATCGCGCGCCAACCGGTTGAGGGCGTACGCGGCGACCGTCGGCCGGTGCAGGCCCTTGATCCGGGCGGCGAGGGCGCGGTCCCCGGCGCGCCGGGCGTCGGCCGCGGCCTGGTCCCTGGCCCGGGTGAAGGCGGAGGGCGCCAGGCCGTAGAGGCCGTCCGCGGCGGTGTCGAAGTCCCCACCCGCCCCACCCGTCCCGCCCGGCGCGTCCGCTCCGTCCGCTCCGCCCGCTCCGCCTGTTCCACCCGCTCCACCCGCACCGCCCGGGCGGGCCCGCGGCCGACCGCTCACAGCGCCCGGAGCGCCGCCTCGCAGGCGCGGCAGCGCCGGTCCGCGAGCGGGAGCGGGTACCAGGGATCGCCGGGGCGCATGGCGCGGTAGTGGGAGTGCTCCATCTCGTCGGTGTCGAGACCGCACAGCGTGCGTTCCAGCGGGTCCTCGGGCGCGTCGGGGTCGGCGCCCGCGGCGTGCACCGCGAGCACCACCGGCTCCACGCCGTCCGGGCCGAGGGCCTCGTCCTGCTCCAGCTCGAACAGGACGATGATCGATGCCATGAGTCGAGGATCGGCCGGTCCCGCTCCCACCACACGCCGGGTGGGCCTTCCGGGGGCCTCGGACCGGCGCCAACAGCCGCCTCAGCGGGTGTGGTCGGGCCAGGGGACGTCGGTGGCCACGGCGGCGGTGTAGTCGACGCCCGGCACGGAGAAGCCGTACAGGCGCTCGACCTCGGCGCGGAACCATTCCAGGTCCGCGAGGCCCGCGACGGTGGCGGTGGTGGCGGCCTCCCAGCGCTGCGCGACGGCCGCCTGGACGTCGTCGGCGAGTTCCCAGCCGTCCAGCCGGATGCGCCCCTCGTCGTCCGTGGCGAGCGGGGCCGCCCCCGTCAGCTGGTCCCACAGCTCCGCCAGTTGACGGATCGGCGGCACCACACCCGCACCGAGGACACCGCGCAGCAGCCCGGTGTACAGGGCAATGCCCGGGATGGCGGTGGAGGACTGGGTGACGGCGGCGCCGTTGACGGAGGTCACGGCCCGCCCGCCCACCGCCGCGCCGAGGCGCTCGTTCAGGCTGCGCGCGGTGGCCTCCAGGTGCGCCTTGGCCGCTCCGATGGTCCCCTGCCGGTAGATCGCCGCCGTCAGCGGCGAGCCGATGTACGTCAGCGCCGCGGTGGTGAAGCCGGCGGCGAGCAGGCCGCGGCCGGCCAGGTGGTCGATCCAGCGCTCCCAGTCCGCGCCGCCCATCACGGCGACGGTCTGCTCGACGTCGTCGCCCCCGGCCGGTGCGGTCTCCACCTCCCGGACCTCCGGAGCGCCCCGGTCGTCGAAGACGAGGGTCTTGGTGCGGTCGGCCCGGCCGATCGGCTTGAGGACGGAGGCGTACGTGGTGCCGGTGGCGGGGTCGGTGCGGCGGGGCGCGGCCACGGAGTACACCAGGTAGTCCAGGCTGCCGCCGAAACGCCGCTCGATGAGGTCGGCGACCTGTTCCTTCGTCGCGTCGGAGAACGCGTCGCCGTTGAGGAAGACCAGGTCGCGCCCCTCGGCGCGGGCGAGCTCGGCGGTGGCCGCGGTGCGGTACCACCCGGCGGTGGCGGTGCGCCGCTCGGTGGGGGCCTTCTCGAAGGACACCGCGATCCCGCGGATGCCGGCGCGCTTGAGTCCGGCGAGGGTGGCCGCGAGGCCGTACCCGGCGGAGGAGCCGATGATCAGCGCGACCGGCCCGGCGCCCTCCGGCACGCCGGTGGGCTCCGGGCAGGAGCGCCACATGTCGGCCACCAGGTGCCGGCAGCCCGCGGGGTGGGAGTCGAGGAAGAGGAAGCCCCGGTTGCGGGGGTCGATCACGCGCTCGGTCACGGTGGCGGTCCTTGGGTCGGTCGGCGGTGCGACGACCGGTCGGCCGCCGCGCCCTGCCAGTCTGTTGCCGTCGTGATCAGGGCAGGACCGGCGCCGGGGACAAGGATCGCCAACCGATCTTGGAGTGTTCCGCCAGGTCCGACGACCGGGTGGCGACAGCCGCCCGAGGGGGCTCCCGGTGGCGCGGGTCGGCGCGCTCCGGTACGGGACTGCGGCGCCGCCGCCCCCGTACCGGCCGTCGGGCCTCAGGCGTCGACCACCAGCGTGAGCACCAGGACGGCCTCCAGCTCCGGGTGGTAGCGGTAGTGCAGGGTGACCGGCCGGTGGTGGCGCTGCTTGGGGTTCAGCTCGACGACGTAGTCCTCGGTGGAGGCGTCCGGGCCCGGGCTCGGTCGGCCCGACCGCGGCGCCCCGGTCAGCTCCTTGCAGGTGAGTTTGACCGAGCCGAACTCCACCGGGCGCAGTACGTTCCAGATCTGGTCCCCGGCCTGGTCCGAGAGGGCGACGAAGACGTCACCGCGCTCGCCCTGGCCGGCCTGGATCCTGGCCCGCAGTTGGGCCGCGGACTCCTCCGGGGAGAGGAGGCCGGGGACGCCGGACCCGTCGGCCGAGTCCTCCTCGGAATCCTCGGAATCCTCGGAGTCCTCGGACTCGTCGAACTCCTCGAGTGCCAGGTCGACGTCGACGGCGAACTCCTCGTCCACCTGCTCCCGCAGCGCCAGCAGCATCCGCCGGGCCTCCTCGGCCCAGGCGCCGCCGAGCTCGTGGAGGTGCTCGGCACGGGCCAGCTCGTTCTCCCAACCGTCGTTCGCCAGGTCCTCGCGCCGGATCACCTCCGCGGCCTCGTCCCGGAGCTCCGGATCGGTCTGGGCGAGGGCCAGGGCCGCCGTCCAGCGCAGTTGGGCGGCGCGGTACCGCGAAGGCTGACCGGTCTGCGGGTCGGCTATCGCGCCGCGCAGTGCGCCGACGGCCTCGTCCCGGTACTCGGGCCCGAGCGCGGCGAGCGCCAGCGCGGCCTGGATCCGCTGCTCGTCGAACGCGCCCGTCGCGCTCGCCGGTCCGCGCAGGCGCTCGGCCACGGCAGCACGGTGCGGTGCGGCGTAGTCGGCCATCGCCTCGGCGATCTCCTCGGCCCACGGCAGGGAGAGTTCCCGGTCGAGCAATGTGCGGGTCGCGGACTCCTGCTCCTCCTCACCGGCCCGGCCCAGCGCCCGGACTGCCGCCGCCACCTCCGTCCAGGGCGTGGCCGCGTCCCCTACGGTCCGGCGCAGGGCGGCCGTGTCGCGGACGGTGGGTCGATCCATTGCTGCTCCTTCACTCGGTTGCGCGCCGCAGTCTAGGAGCAGCCGCCGACAGCCGGGCCCGTCACCGCTACGGCCGACGGACCGCGGATTTCCCGGCTGCGTCACCCGAGTGCCGGACCGTACTGGCAGCAGCCCCGGTCGGCCCGCACCGTGGTGGGAGAGCGATGACCGACAGGACGGTACAGATGGACGCGAACGACTCGGTTCCCCGTGTCGTGGTCGGCGTGGACGACTCACCGGCGTCACACGCCGCGCTGCGCTGGGCGACCCGACACGCCCAGCTGATCGGCGGTGTGGTGGAGGCGGTGGGCGCATGGGAGCCGCCGAGCCACTTCGGCTGGTCGGCGCCCGTGGTGGACCACACCTTCGACCGGGAGCTGGCGGAGCGCCGGTTCGCCGACGGACTCCGAGCCGCGCTCGACGGGGAGCAGCCCGTCGAGGTCCGGCAGGCGATGGTGATGGGTGATCCCTCCGACGTCCTGCTGGACGCGGCCCGGGGCGCCGAGGTGCTGGTGGTCGGCAGCGACGGCCGCGGCGGGTTCACCCGGGCGCTGCTCGGTTCGGTGAGCACGCGCTGTGCGCAGCACGCCGGCTGCCCGGTGGTCATCGTCCGCGCCAAGCGGCAGGACTGAGGCCCCGACCGCCGGGGCTCCGCACAGACAGGGCTCCGTACCGTCAGGGCTCCGTACCGTCAGGGCCGCGCACCGCCGGGGCTCCGCACCGCCGGTGCCGCTGACGGCCCGGGCTCCTCACGGCTCGGTCGGCTCGCCGGTGTCCCCGCCCCGGACCGCCGGTCCGCCCTCTGCGGGCAGTTCGCGCACCGGGAGCCCGGCGGCGTCGCGGCCCGGCCCCGCGCAGGCGCACAGGACGGCGAACGAGACGGCGAGCGCCAGCGCCCAGCCGCCGGTGAACGCCCAGAACAGCGGCTCCGCGGACGCCCGCAGGCCGACCGCCAGCAGGGCCACGGAGACGGTGATCAGCGCGAGCACGGTGCGCGGCCGCAGCCCGCTGGTGACGTCCCAGGCCCGGCTGCGCAGCCGCAGGCAGAACCGGCGGACCGCGGTGTCCGGCCGGTGGCCGCTCCGCCGGTCGTGCTCGGTGCTCAGCGGCGGTATCGGCTCCTGCCGGTCCATCGTTGGTCGTCTCCTCGTGCGGCCGTCCTCATGATCCGGCGGGCGGTTACCCCGGAAGAAGGCTTCCTAACGCCACGGGACGGCCCGGGGGCGCGGCCGGGGCCCTGCCGTTGCGGGGAGGGCGCGGGCGGCGCAGCATCCTGACCATGGCCACGAGCGACGAGAAGCAGATCGAGGACCTCATCCGGAGCTGGGTCGCGGCCGTGCACGCGGGCGATCTCGACGGGGTCGTCGCCGACCACTCCTCGGACATCGTCATGTTCGACGTGCCGCCGCCCTATGAGGGCGTCCTCGGCATCGACGCCTACCGGGCCGCCTGGCCGCCGTTCTTCGAGTGGCAGGCGCAGGGCGCCGTCTTCGAGCTGGAGTCGCTCCGGGTCACCGCCGGCGCGGACGTGGCCTTCGCCCACGCCCTGCTGCGGTGCGGCACCCGGCAGGACCTCGGCGAGCGGCCGGCCCAGCGGCTGCGGCTCACCGTCGGGTTGCGGAAGGAGGGCGGACGCTGGCTGGTGGCGCACGAGCACCACTCCTTTCCGCTCCCGGGCACCGCGCGGTGAGGCGGGGCCCGGCACAGGCCGGGCCGGGGCCGTCCGCTCGGACGTGGCGCGAGGCGGACCGGCCCTCAGCCGGCCGGTCCGCCGCGCGCCCTCGGAAGGGGTGGTCTCAGTGGCCGAACAGGTGCCGGCCGTGCCGCCGCCCCGCCTCGCCCGGTACGTCGCCGGCCCGGCCGCCCTGTTCGGCCGCCCGCTCCTCCGGCATCACGGGAGCCGTCCGCGCCCCGGTGTCGCCGAACTCCGGCCGCTCGGCCGGCTCCGCCGGGCGGACGCCGCGGTAGGTGTGGCGCCCCGCCGCGCGGGCACGCCGCCGCCTCGGCCACATCAGGGCCAGGCCCAGGCAGAACAGCAGGGCGAGGGCGACCCCGGACAGGAAGATCCCGAGGCTGTCGAGCTTCACGAGGTCGTTGCCGAGGATCGTGACCTGGTACTCCGGCCCGCCGGAGAGGTTGTCGGCGATCAGGAGCCCGATGAAGGCACCGGACGCCGCCATCAGCAGAAGTCCTAGCAGCAGCATGGGAATCAGTCCTCTTCCGTCCCGGTCTCGGCCCCCGGTGTCGCGGCCGCGCCTACCCGGCGGACCCGACTCGTAACGTCCGGTCCGGACGGGCCGCGCGGACCGACGGAACCGGGCGGACCATGGAAGGACGGGCCATCGCGGAGGAGCACCTCGCGCGGACTGTTTGGCCCGATCCGACCGGGCATACGCCGGACAGGTCCTGGACCGCTTCGAACCGGACGAGACGATCATGAACGAGCATCCATCCACCACGACCGGCCCCCCGCGGCCGCCGTCCGGGCCGTCGATGCTGCTCCACCCGGTGGGCACGGTGACCGCCACCGTCCACCGGGTGCCGGGCGCGGACGCGGTCGGCAGCGCCGTCAACGGCGTGCTGGACACCGTCGGTCTGGTGTCGCCCCGGGCGCGCCGCATCGCCGCCTACGCCGGCGCCGGGCTGCTCGGCGCGCTGGGCGCCGTCGAGTGGCCGGTGGCAGCCGCCGGTGCGGCGGCCGTCTGGCTGACCCAGCCGCGGCCCGCGGCCGCCGAGGAGGCCGCGGCGGCCTCGGTCCGGTCCGGCCCGGGGAAGACCGCCTCCGGCGGCCGGAGCCGGACCGCGACCAGGAGCCGTACGACGACCAAGGCGTCCGGGCCGGCCGGAACGCCCTCCGGCCGTTCTACCACCCGCGGCGCGACTGGCGGAGCGCCCCGGCGCCGCACCGGTCCGGCGTCCTGAACGGCGGGTGCCCGCATGCTTCCGCGTCTGCTCACCAGGCTCTCCGCGACCGGCGCCGGGCTGGCGCTCGCCGTGCCGACGGCGGTCGTCCGGCGGGCCGTCCCGGTCGCCCGCACCGCCGCGCAGGCGGCGTCCGAGGCGGCCGGGGCCGGGGTGCGCACCGGCGCGCACGGGGCCGCGGAGGCGATCGCCACCACGCGGCGGGTCGGACGGGTGGCCGTGAACGCCGCCGAGGCCGGCCGGGGCTACTGGCGGGCCGGCGCCCGGCTGCAACTGCCGCTGCGGCCCGGACCGGGTGCGGCCGGCCGGGCGCGGAACGTGGAGGCCGCCGCCCGCAAGGTCGCCGTGGCGCTGGCCCGCCGGCCGGACGTCATCGCCGCCTACTGGGACGGCGGCCTCGCCCGGCTGGTCGTGCAGCTGACCGAGGACGCCGTCACCGACCGGGTGGTGGGCCGGGCCACCGAACTCGCCGCCCGCGAACGGTTGGAGGCGGCCGGCGAGGAGTCGGACGAGGAGACCCTGGAGTCGGCCCACCCGGACCGCATCGGCGGCGTCCGCACCCAGGCGTTCGGCCTCGCCTGCGACGCCGTCGGCCTGGCCACCGCCGTCGGGGCGCGGACCGTCCGCCTGCGCAGCGCCCCCCGGCTGGTCACCGCGGGCGCGGGCCTGCTCTGCGAGGACCCGGACGTCCGCCGGGAGCTGCGGCGCCGCCTCGGGAGCACCACCACCGACCTGGTGCTGGCGGCCGCCGGAGCCGCCGCCCACGGCATCGGGCGCTCCCCCACCGCGCTGGTGCTGGACGCGGTGCTCCGCACGGGCCGCCTGCTGGAGGCGGTCGGCGCAGCGGCCGCCTTCGACCACGCCCACGACACCGTCTGCGCGGCGGGGCGGGTCAGCGTGGCGCCCGACCGGACCGCCCGGCCGCCGCTGCGCCCGCTGCCCACCGAGGAGTACGCCGGGCAGGCCGTGGTCGGCACCCTGCTCGGCGCCGCCTCCACCGCGCTGATCACCCGTGACCTCACCGAGACCGCCGAAGCCCTGGTCGCCGGGAACCCCAAGGCCGCCCGCTACGGGCCGGACGCCTTCACCGCCGTGGTCGGCACCGAACTCGCCCGCGAGGGCGTGCTGGTCCGCAACCCGGACCGGCTGCGGCGCCTGGAGCTGGTGGACACCGTGGTCCTGCACCCCGACGCCCTGCGCGGCAGGGCGCGCACCGTCCTGCACGTCAATCCGAACGCTCCCGACTGGGACCACGACCGGCTGTGGCTGGCGGCCGCCGCCGCGCTCGGCACCGCCGGCACCCGCGCCGGGCCCGCAACCGTCGGCGAGCCGGAGACCCGGGCCGCCGCCGGGCCCTCCGCCCCGCCCGCCGCGGAGTCCGGGACGCGGACCGGCGCCGACCGCGCACGGATCCACCTGCGGCCCGTCCCGGACCAGCGCGGCTCCGACACCGGGCTGATGATCGCCGGCGCCGACGGGGCCGACGTGGGCACCGTCCTGATCGGCCGTGAGATCGACCCGCGCGCCGAGGCCGCCCTGGACGCGGCCCGGCGGGCCGGGCTCCACGTCGTCCTCGCCGACGACGGAACGCTCGGCGACTTCGGCGCCCTTGCCGACCAACTGGTCGGCATGGAAAGGCCGTTGGCCGAGGTCGTGACCGAACTCCAGCGGGACGGCCACGTGGTGCTCACCGTCGCCCACGTCCCCGCCGGCGACGGCCGGACGCCCTCCGAGGCCGCCGGTGAGGTGCTCGCCGCTCTGCTCCGCGGCGACCTCGCCGTCGCCGTCACCGACGACGACAGCGCGGTGGTGTGGGGGGCGGACCTGCTGGCCCTGCACGGACTGGACGCGGTCTGGCGGCTGCTGGCCGCCATCCCCGCCGCCCGGACGGTGGCACGGCACTCCACCACCCTCGCCGAGGCCGGCACCGCCCTGTCCGGCCTCTTGGTCGTCACCCGCGGCAGACGGGCACGCGGCACCTTCCCCGTCGCGGCCCGCCTCTCCCCCGTCAACCTCGCGACGGCCGCCGCGCTGCTCTCCGGCTGGCGCGCCGCACTGCGGGTCTCCGTCCAGGGCGCCCCGCACCCGCCGCCGCGGACCGCCTGGCACGCGCTGCCGCCGCGCGAGGCGCTGGCCCGGTTGCGGGCGGTCGGTGCCCGGCCCGCCCCTGCCGCGCTGCGCACGACCCGGGACGCCGTGCGCCGGACGGCCCGGCACCCGGCGTTCGGCCCCGCCCGCCAGGCCTTCCAGCTGGCCGGGGCGGTGCGCGCCGAACTGGACGATCCGCTCACACCGGTCCTGCTCGTCGGCGCGACGGCCTCCGCCCTGCTGGGCTCGCCGGTGGACGCCCTGCTGGTGGCCGGGGCCATGGGCATGAACGCGCTGGTCGGCGGCGTGCAGCGGCTCCGGGCCGAGAATGCCATCTCCGCGCTGGAGATGGCGCAGCGTCAGGTCGCGCACCTGGTCCGGGACGAACGGGCCCAGGACGAACGGGCCCAGGGCGAGCGGACCCGCACCGTGGACGCCTCCCGGCTGAGGCCCGGTCAACTGATCGAGCTGAACACGGGCGAGGTGGTGCCCGCCGATGCCCGGCTGCTCGACGTCGACGACCTGGAGGTCGACGAGTCCGCCCTGACCGGCGAGTCGCTCCCGGTCACCAAGCAGGTGGACGCCACCCCCGAGGCACCGGTCGCCGATCGGCGGTGCATGGTGTTCGAGGGCACCACCGTGGTGGCCGGGCAGGCCCGGGCCGTCGTGGTCGGCACCGGGCAGGACACCGAGGCCGGCCGCGCCGCCCACCTGGCCGCCCGGACACCCCCGCCCGGCGGCGTCCAGGCCCGACTGCGCCAACTGACCGACCGCAACCTGCCGTTCACCCTCTTCGGCGGCGCCGCCGTGGCGGTGCTCGCCCTGCTCCGGGGCCGCCCCGTCCGCGAGGCCGTCCAGGGCGGGCTCGCGGTCGCCGTGGCCGCCGTGCCGGAGGGGCTTCCGCTGGTGGCGACCGTCGCCCAGCTCTCGGCTGCCCGCCGGCTCAGCCGGCACGGACTCCTGGTGCGCACCCCCCGGGTGCTGGAGGCGCTCGGCCGGATGGACACCGTCTGCTTCGACAAGACCGGCACCCTCACCGAGAACCGCCTGCGGGTCAGCAGGATCGGCACGGCGGACGGCCGCCTGCACCCCGCGGACGCGCCCGAGGCCGAAGCCGTCCTGCGGATGGCCGCGCGGGCCTGCCCGCCGCCCGACGACGGACCGGTCGCCCACGCCCACTCCACCGACGAGGCGGTGCTCGCCGCCGCCCCCGAACCGGCCTGGACGCCCGCCCAGAGCCTGCCCTTCGAGGCCAGTCGCGGCTACGCCGGCGCCACCGGAACGGACCAGGACGGACACCGGCTGCTGGTGGTCAAGGGCGCGCCGGAGGTCGTCCTGCCGGCCTGCACCGACGCCGGGGCCGACGCGGGCGCGACGGTCACCGCGCTCGCCGACGAGGGCCTGCGGGTGCTCACCGTCGCCGCCCGGGAATGGGACGGCGACGAGCAGGCCCTCGACCTGCCGCTGGGACGGCTGCGCCTGGTCGGGTTCGTCGCGCTGGCCGACACACCGCGCGCGGGCTCCGCGGCCCTGATCGACGGCCTGCGGCGGGCGCAGGTGCGGCCCGTCATGCTCACCGGCGACCACCCGGCGACCGCCCGGGCGGTCGCCGTCTCGCTGGGCTGGCCGGAGGACGTCGAGCTGGTGACCGGCGAAGACCTCGCCGCCCTGGACCGGGCCGGACGGGCCCGGCGGCTGCGCGACTGCGGCGTCGTCGCACGGGTCGCCCCCGAACAGAAGCTGCAGGTCGTCGAGGCGCTCCGGGAGGCGGGCCGGGTGGTGGCGATGGTCGGCGACGGCGCGAACGACGCCGCCGCGATCCGGGCGGCCGACATCGGCGTCGGCGTCGCCGCCCGCGGTTCGGCGGCCGCGCGCAATGCGGCCGACCTGGTCGTCACGGGCGACGAGCTGACCGCGCTGACCGACGCCGTCGCCGAGGGGCGTGCGCTGTGGCGCAGCGTGGCGGACGCGATCAGCATCCTGATCGGCGGGAACGCCGGTGAGATCGGCTTCTCCGTGCTCGGCACGCTGCTGTCCGGCAGCGCACCGATGTCGACCCGGCAGATCCTGCTGGTGAACCTGCTCACCGACATGTTCCCGGCGATGGCGGTGGCCGCCACGCCCCGGGACACCGACAGCCCGGCCGACCCGGCCGACCCGGCCGAGCGCGGCGGCGCGGACGCCGCGGAGGGCGCGGACGCCGCGGAGGGCGCGGACGCCCCGGAGGGCGCGGACGCCGCGGAGGGCGCGGACGCCCCGGAGGGCGCGAACGCCCCCGACGGCCCGGACACTCCCGACGGCGCGACCGGTGCGGATCGCCCGGAGGCGCCGGACGGGCCGTCCGAGGGCGCCGTCCCGTCGGCCTCGGAGGGCATCTCGGCGCTCGGGGAGCCGCTGAGCCGGCAGATCCGCCAGCGCGGCGCGGTCACCGCTCTCGGCGGGGCCACCGCCTGGCTGATCGGCACCGCCACCCCCGGCTCGGCGCGGCGCACCAGCACCATGGCCCTGTGCGGCGTGGTCGGCGCCCAGCTCGTCCAGACGCTCAGCGACCGGCGCAGCAGCGGGCTGGTCGTGGTGACCGTCCTCGGTTCCGCCGCGGCCCTCGTGCTGCTCGTGCAGACCCCCGGTGTCAGCCGGTTCTTCGGCTGCACCCCGCTCGGGCCGGTCGCCTGGGCGGGGGTCGCCGCCGCCGTCGGTGTGGCCGCCGTGGCGCCGCGCCACGTCCCGTCGGTGGAGCGGTTGTTGGTCCGCACCGCGGCACGCGGGGCGGCCGCACTGCGGCACCGGCGCGGAGGCTGACCGCGGGCGGCCCGCCGGGCCGGGCGGGGGCTTGCGCACCCGGGCGCACCCGGGCCTTGCTCCGATGGGGTTGCTCCGCCCTCGCGCGGAGGGAGGATCGCGCGGACCTGCACGCCCGGAACGGGCGTTTCGCACTAGGTTGCCCGCTATGGACGGAAACCAGGGTAGCGACACGTCTCCGGGTGGCCTGCCGGACTCCACCGCGCGGACGGGCCCCGGGCGACCGCCGCTCGGGGAGCGCGCCGCACGGGCCCTCGACCGGCGGCTCCCGCTCATGGAGGCGGGCAAGGAGCTGCTGCGCAAGGCGTTCCCCGACCACTGGTCGTTCCTGCTCGGCGAGCTGGCGCTGTACAGCTTCGTCGTGCTGCTGCTGACCGGGGTCTTCCTGACCCTCTTCTTCGATCCGAGCATGAGCGAGATCGACTACCACGGCTCCTACCTGCCGCTGCGCGGGGTCCGGATGTCCGAGGCGTACGCCTCGACGCTGCGGATCAGCTTCGAGGTGCGCGGCGGCCTGCTGGTCCGTCAGATCCACCACTGGGCGGCGCTGCTGTTCATCACGTCGATCTGCGTGCACCTGCTGCGGGTGTTCTTCACCGGTGCCTTCCGCCGCCCGCGCGAGCTGAACTGGGTGATCGGGGTCACGATGTTCAGTCTGGCGCTGCTGGAGGGGTTCTCCGGCTACTCCCTGCCGGATGACACCCTGTCGGGCACCGGGCTCAGGATCGCCGAGGGCGTCCTGCTCTCGGTGCCGGTCGTCGGCAGCTACCTCGGTTTCTTCGCCTTCGGCGGCGAGTACCCGGGGCACGTGATCGTCCCGCGGCTGTTCACCCTGCACATCCTGCTGGTGCCCGGCGTGCTGCTGGCGCTGGTCGGGGCGCACCTGACGCTGGTGGTGGTGCTGAAGCACACCCAGTGGGCGAAGCCGGGGCGGACCAACCGGAACGTGGTGGGCCAGCCCTTCTTCCCGCAGTTCCTCGCCCGCACCACCGGCCTGGCATTCACGATCGCCGGGACCCTGGCGCTGTCCGCCGTGTTCGCGGAGATCAACCCGATCTGGCGGTACAGCTCCTACCGGCCCGACATCGTCGGGGCCGGGGCCCAGCCCGACTGGTACATCGGGTTCATCGAGGGGGCGCTGCGGCTGATGCCGGCCGCGGAGACCGGGGTGGCGGGGCACACGGTGTCGTGGAACGCCTTCGTCCCCGCCCTGGTGGTCCCCGGGCTGCTGTTCGGGGCGCTGTTCGGCTACCCCTTCCTTGAGCGCTGGCTCACGCCCGACGGCGGGGAGCACCACCTGTGCGACCGGCCGCGCAACAAGCAGACCCGCACCGGGCTGGGGGTGGCCGGGATCGTCTTCTACGCGGTGCTGCTGATCGCCGGCGGCAACGACGTGATCGCGTACGGGTTCGGCGTCTCGGTGAACGCGCTGACCTGGGTGCTGCGGGTGTCGGTGTTCGTGCTGCCGCCGCTGTCCTTCATGGTCACCCGGCGGCTCTGCCTGGCCCTCCAGGCCAGGGACCGGGCCCGGCTGCTGGAGGGTGACGAGACCGGCCGGATCGTCCAGTCCAGCTACGGCGGCTTCGTCGGGGGCCACCGGCCGGTCTCGGCGGCCGAACGCTACGCGATGGTGGTGCGGGAGGAGCCGCTGCCGCAGTCGCCGCCGGTGGACGCGCCGCGGACGGAGCGGGTGCGGGCGGCGCTCGGCTCCTGGTACTACGGGGACGGGGTCGCCGTGACGACGCTGGAGCAGGAGGAGCGCCGGGTCGAGGCCGTCCTGACCGCGCCGGAGCACCCCCGGCCCGAGGAGCCGGCCGGCCCGCCCCGGGGCGGGGTGCTGGGCCGGCTGCTGCGCCGGGTCAGTCCCCGCCGCCGTGGTCGCGGTACTGGAAGGTGAACCCGAAGACGGCGACGGCGAGCACCAGCCCGCCGACGACGAGCAGCCACCGGGCGTAGACCAGGCCGAGCGCGAAGACCGTGAGCCCCGCCGCGGCGAGCACGGGGTAGCCGCTGCGGGGCGGGAAGAAGCCCAGCGGACCGGTGGCCTCGGCGACTTCGGCCTCCTTGCGGTCCTGGGGCCGGCCGCCGCCGTGCCGCTGGTGCTGGACGAACCAGAACAGCGTGACCAGCCCCGACATCAGGAACGCCACGGTCAGGATCGCCTTGCCGGCCGGTTCCCGGGCCCAGAACCCGTAGATCAGCCCGGTCACCGCGAAGAACACGGTCATGATGCCGAACAACCGGCCCTCGTTCTTCATCGCCCGCCCTCCTGCCCGTCCTGGCCCTCCGGGGCGCCCTGGCCGCCAAGTGCGCGCCGGCCGCCGTACGGCAGGTCGGCTCCGCCGCCCGGTCGCTTCTCCGTGCCCACTTCCGGGTGGTGCAGGTCGAACGCCGGTGACTCGGAGCGGATCCGGGGCAGCGCGTGGAAGTTGTGCTCCGGGGGAGGGCTCGACGTAGCCCATTCCAGTGACCGGCCCCAGCCCCACGGGTCGTCCTGGCCGACCGGCGTGCCGTGCCGGGTGGTGGTCCAGACATTGTAGAAGAACGGCAGGTTGGAGACCCCGAGGAGGAACGAGCCGATCGTCGCGAGCACGTTGAGGGAGGTGAAGCCGTCCACCTCGAGGTAGGTCGCGTAGCGGCGCGGCATCCCCTGGGCGCCGAGCCAGTGCATCACCAGGAAGGTCGCCTGGAACCCCACGAAGAGGATCCAGAAGTGCACCTTCCCCAGGCGCTCGTCGAGCATCTTCCCGGTCAGCTTCGGCCACCAGAAGTAGAAGCCCGCGAAGGTCGCGAACACGACCGTCCCGAACAGGACGTAGTGGAGGTGGGCCACCACGAAGTAGCTGTCGGTGACGTGGAAGTCCACCGGCGGAGCGGCCAGCAGGATGCCGCTCAGCCCGCCGAACAGGAAGGTCACCATGAAGCCGATCGACCAGAGCATCGGGGTCTCGAACGACAGCGAGCCGTTCCACATCGTCCCGACCCAGTTGAAGAACTTCACCCCCGTGGGCACCGCGATCAGGAAGGACATCATCGAGAAGAACGGCAGCAGCACCTGCCCGGTGGCGAACATGTGGTGGGCCCACACCGACATCGACAGGGCGGTGATGGCGACGGTCGCGCCGATCATCCCGTAGTACCCGAACACCGGCTTGCGGCTGAAGACGGGGATGACCTCGGTGACGATCCCGAAGAACGGGATCGCGACGATGTACACCTCGGGGTGGCCGAAGAACCAGAACAGGTGCTGCCACAGCAGCGCTCCGCCGTTCGCCGGGTCGAAGACGTGCGCCCCGAGCTTGCGGTCCGCCTCCAGCATCAGCAGGGCGGCGGTGAGCACCGGGAAGGCCAGCAGCACCATGATCGAGGTGAACAGGACGTTCCAGCTGAAGATCGGCATCCGGAACAGGGTCATGCCGGGTGCCCGCAGGCAGGTGATGGTGGTGATGAAGTTGACCGAGCCCAGGATCGTCCCGAGGCCGGCCACCACTAGGCCGAGCGCCCACAGGTCGGGGCCGGTGCCCGGCGCGTGGGCCGGACCGTTCAGCGGCGCGTAGGCGAACCAGCCGAAGGCGGGGGCGCCGTAGGTGGTGAGGAAGCTGCTGAGCACCATCAGCCCGCCCAGCAGGAAGGCCCAGTAGGTGAAGGCGTTCATCCGGGGGAAGGCCACGTCGGGCGCGCCGATCTGCAGCGGCATGATCGCGTTGGCGAAGCCGGCGAAGGTGGGGGTGGCGAACAGCAGCAGCATGATCGTGCCGTGCATGGTGAACAGCTGGTTGTACCGCTGGTTCGTCAGGAAGCCGGTGTCCGGGCCCAGCAACTGCGTCCGCATCAGCAGCGCCATGAGGCCGCCCGCCAGGAAGAACCCGAAGGCCGTCGCCAGGTACAGGTTCCCGATCACCTTGTGGTCGGTGGTGAACAGCCAGCGCAGGAGCGTGCTGCCACGCCGGACCCGGACCTGGGCGCGCGACGGCGCGGTGTCGGACGCAGTCATGAAACCTCCGCAGCGGAGCCGATGACGCGCCCCGCGCCGGCGCCCCGGGTCGTCGTCCTCCACGGAGTACACGGCTTCGCGCGCCGGGAGCGACCCTAGCGTCGGCGGCCCGGCGCGCCGGGGCGCCACGCTGCGGTGCCGGCGCCGCCGTCGCCGCCCGTCCCCCGTCCGAGTGCGGATCGTCGCGGCCGGGGCACACCCTGGTGGGGGGCGCGCGTCGTCGCCCGGCGGCGCCGCTCGCCGCCCGTCCCCGCAGCAGGCCGAACCCAGAGGAGGCCGCCATGGCCGCATCGATCGCCTACCGGCGGATCTACGAGGAGGCCTCGCCCCAGGACGGGCAGCGGATCCTGGTCGACCGCGTCTGGCCGCGCGGGATGCGGAAGGAGGACGCGCACCTGGACGAGTGGCTGCGCGACGTCGCGCCGTCGACCGGGCTGCGCCGCTGGTACGGCCACGATCCTGACCGGTTCGCCGAGTTCCGCCGCCGCTACCTCGCGGAGCTGCGCGACGCCGAACACCGCGAGGCCGCCGGCCACCTGCGTGAGCTCGCCGCCCACGACCGGCTCACCCTGCTGACCGCCACCAAGGACCCGGAGCACAGTCAGGCGGCCGTGCTGGCCGAGTGGCTGGCGAGGAAGGCCGAGCGGTGACCGCCACGCTGCCGAAGGCCCGGCGGCCGACCGATCGCGCCGTCGGCCCGGGTCCTCGACGCCCCCGGCCGCCCCTCGGCCGGAACCCCGCCGCAGGCGGCCCGCTCCGGGCCGCGCGGCTCAACCGAAGCCGAACGGGCGCGGAGCGGTCACGTCGAGGGTGTCCCGCAACAGGGCGAGCGCCGCGCCGAGCGGGCTGGAGCGGCCGCCGCTGACCGTGATGTCCCCCGCGTCGGGGCAGCCGTAGACGACGGCCTTCTCCGGTCCGGTGAGCGCGTGCAGCGGGTCGCCCGGCACCGTCCGTTCCAGGCGGACCTCGACGGTACGGGGGCGGTCCGCGCTCGCGGTCGCCACGGCTCTAAGGCGGAGTCCGCGGGCCGCCGCGGCGACCGCCTCCCGGCCGGCCTGCTCGTCCACCGCCTCGGTGCTGACGTGCACCGTCGACGGGTCCCAGCCCCACAGCAGAGCGGCGAGCAGTCGGACCTTGGTGGCCGCGTCGGCGCCGGAGAGGTCCGACGAGGGATCCGCCTCGGCGATGCCGCGGACCTGTGCTTCGCGGACCGCCTCCTCCAGGGACTCACCGGCCGCCAGGCGGTCCAGGACGAAGGTGGCCGTCCCGTTGGGACAGGCCCGGATCGACCGGCAGCCCAGACCGCGCACCCCGGTGCGCGCCAGGTCCGCCGTCGGGAGGGCGGCACCGGTCGCACCGGAGATCCTGATCAGGCTGCGGCCCGCCCGCGCGGCTTCGCCCAGCTCCCGCCAGTGGCTCAGCAGGTGGCTCTTGGTCGCGGTGACCACGTGGACCCCGCGGCGCAGCGCCAGGCCCGCCTCCTCGGCGGCCTGCTGCCGTGCCCGGGGCGAGGAGGGGAGCGCCTGGACGAGCACCCGCGCACCGGTCCGTTCGAGGACGTGTTCCAGCGGTTCGAGCGGGGCCCAGTGGGAGCGGTCCGGGACGGCGTCCCCGCCCCGGAGCACGACCTGCGCGGATCCGACCCGCACGGCCGCGAGCGTCGGCCGCACCCCATGGGCATCGGCGAGCTCGTCACCCCGGGCGCCCAGCCGCTCCGCGTAGGCGCGGCCGACGGGGCCGTAACCGCAGAGGAGGACGGCCGGAGCATCGACCGGTCCCGGTGGCACGGCGGTCTTCGCGTGGGAGGACGACATCCCGGCAGGATAGGCGCTGGGCCCCGGAGGTCCCACCCCCGGGGCGGCCTCCCGCCCGCTGCCGCGCAGCGCCGCCGGGGGCCACGTATGGGCCGGGCCGGAGCGGGCACACGCGGGTGCGACCATCCACTCCCCCAGGGAGGCCGTACCGGTGGTGCCGGTCCTCCCCCCGGACTCCGGAGCCTGCCATGACCGACCGGGAAACCCCCACCGGCGACGACCTCGAAACCGCGGTGCGCCGGGAGCGCGAGGCCTACGAGCCGGACGGCGAGCAGCCGATCGCCGGGTACCTCGCCGCCATGGCGGTGTACCTCGGCAGTACCGGGGCGTTCGCCGCGCTCGCCCGCCGTACGGGGCGGCCGCTGCCGCAGCCCGGCCCCTGGGACGTGCTGCTGACCGCGGGCGCCGTGCACCGGCTGTCCCGGCTGCTCACCAAGGACCCGGTGACCAGCCCGCTCAGGCTGCCGTTCGCCCGGTTCCGCGGCCAGGCCGGCCCGGGCGAGCTCACCGAGGAGGTGCGCGGCCGGGGTGCGCGGCGCGCCGTCGGCGAGCTGATCACCTGCCCGTTCTGCACCGGTCTGTGGGTCGCCACCGGGCTGACCGCGGCCTCGGTGCTGGCGCCGGGGGCGACCCGGCTGGTCTGCTCCGGGCTGACGGCGCTCACGGCGGCCGATCTGCTGCACTTCGTCCGGGCCGGCCTCCAGAAGGCCGTCGAGTAGGCCCGCTCCGGTCCCTGGGCGAGGGTCCCGCGCCCTGGGCGAGGGTCCTGCGCCCCGGGTGGGGAGGTGTCTCAGACGCTGCTGAGCAGTTGCGGGGCGAGGGTCTTCAC
This sequence comes from Kitasatospora sp. NPDC048194, assembly GCF_043202455.1. Lineage (NCBI taxonomy): Bacteria > Bacillati > Actinomycetota > Actinomycetes > Kitasatosporales > Streptomycetaceae > Kitasatospora > Kitasatospora sp. NPDC048194. The sequence goes on along the minus strand of NZ_JBIDAK010000016.1, from coordinate 107,366 downwards.
CATGGTGTTCGTCCAGCGCATCTGACGCAGCGTCTGCGGGTGGCACTGCGCGGCGAGGGCGAGCAGCGCGGTGTCCCGGGTGGCCTGTGCGCCCTGGGCGAGCATCTCCCAGTACAGCGAGTTGCCGGTGGCGCCGAGATGGAGCTCGCGCAGGTCGTGGAGCAGGAGCAGCCCGGGTTCGGGGCGGCGGCCGAGCGCCGCGGCGGCCTTCTCCCCGAGGCGGCCGATCGGGCCGGGGGTGGGGATCCGGCGGCTGTGCTCGCGCGACCAGTGGGCGAGGTCGGTGGCCACGTGGTGGACCTCGGCTTCGGCGCTGTGGCGCTGCGCCGCGGCGAGCAGGTCCCGCTCCAGGCGGCGTTCGCCGTCGTGGAGCGCGCGCAGGGTGAGGGTGATGCCGCTCATGGCCGGTCCTCCGCGGGCTCGGTGTGCTGGGTGGCGAGCGCCGTCCGGCCGCCGGTGGTGGGGGCCGTCAGGGCCGGGTCGGCGGGGGCGGAGGCGGTGGTGGTGGGCGCGGGAGCGGGGGTGCCGTCGCCGCGTTCGACCAGGGTGATCCGGGCGGCCGCGGTCTTGAACAGGGGCTGCTTGGACACCGGGTCCCAGTCGGTGACGGTCGTCTCGTTGGCCGCCCGGCCCGCCTCCGGCCCGGCCGGGCGGTCGCCTCCCGGTGCGTCCCAGTAGCCGTAGTGGAAGGGCAGGAACACCATGCCGTCGCGGATGCCGGTGATCCGCAGCCGCCCCCGCACCGAACCGCGCGGGCTGGTGACCTCGACGAGGTCGCCCTCGCCGAGGTGCCGGGCGAGCGCCTCGACCGCGGACAGTTCCACCCACACCTCGGGCGCGGCGGCGGCCAGTTGGGGGGCGCGGCCGGTCTTGGTGCGGGTGTGGAAGTGGTACAGGGTGCGGCCGGTGGTCAGTTGGAGCGGGTACTCGGCGCTGGTGTCCTCGTGCGGGGGCAGGTACTCGGCCGCCTTCAGCACCGCCTTGCCGTCGGGGTTGAGGGCCCGGTACTCGGTCTCCGAGACGGAGGCGCCGGTGACCAGGTCCCTGCCGTAGCTCTCGCAGGTGTCGGGGGCGGCCCAGCTGATGCCGTCGGTGTAGAGCCGTTCGGTGCCCTCGGGTGCCTCGTCGGTGCAGGGCCACTGGATGCCGCTCGCGCCGCGCAGTCTGCGGTAGCTCAGGCCGCTGTAGTCGCAGGGCCGGCCGCGGCTGCACGCCTTCCACGCCTCGAACGCCGACTCCGGGTCGTGCCAGTGGACGAGGGGGCCGCCGTCACGGTCCCGGAAGTCCATCCGCCGGGCGTAGTCGAGCAGGATCTCCAGGTCGGGCCGGGCCTCGCCGGGCGGGTCGACGGCCTTCTCGGAGAGGTGGACGGTGCGGTCGGCGTTGGTGAAGGTGCCGGTCTTCTCCGCCCAGGTCGCGGCCGGCAGGACGATGTCCGCGAGCCGGGCGGTCTCGGTGAGGAAGAGATCCTGGACGACGGTGAACAGCCGCTCCTGGCCGAGGACGTCGCGGACGCGGTGAAGGTCCGGCAGGGAGACGGCCGGGTTGGTGCCCGAGATCCAGAGCATCCGGATGGAGCCCTGCTCGGCGTAGCGGAAGATCTGCATCGCCGGGGTGGGCGGCGCGTAGTGCGGGATCCGCTCGGGTTCGACGTTCCAGATCGCGGCGAGGTCGGCGACGTGCTGGTCGTTCTCCCAGTTGCGGAAGCCGGGGAGGTCCCCGTTGGCGCCGAACTCGCGGGTGTTCTCGGCGGTGGGCTGGCCGTTCATCTGGAGCACCCCGCAGCCGGAGCGGCCGAGCATGCCGCGGATCAGCTGGAGGTTGTTGACCTGGCAGGCGGCGGCGGTGGCCTGGTGCGACTGGTAGACGCCCTGGAGCACGGTGGACAGCAACCTCTGCGCGCCGCCGATGAGTTCGGCGGCGCGGCTGATGTCCCGGGCGGGGACGTCGCAGATCGATCCGGCCCAGCCCGGTGTGCAGCGGGCGACCCGCCGGGCCAGCTCGTCGAAGCCGACGGTGTGGCGTTCGACGAAGTCGCGGTCGATCCGGTCGGTGCGGATGATCTCGTGCAGCAGCGCGTTGAGCAGGGCGACGTTCGTCCCGGCGCGCGGGGCGAGGTGGACGTCGGCGCGGGCGGCGACCGGGGTGGGGCGCGGGTCGACGCAGACCAGTCGGGGCGGCTCGGGGCCGGCCAGCCGGTCGAGGACCCGCATCCACAGCACGGGTTGGGTCTCGGCCATGTTGTGGCCGAACAGCGCCAGGGTGTCGCAGTGGTCCACGTCGCCGTAGGAGGCGGGCTGGCCGTCGCAGCCGAAGGTCTCCTTCAGTGCCTCGGCGGCGGTGGAGGTGCACAGCCGGGTGTTGCCGTCCAGGTGGTTGGTGCCGATGCCGGCCCGGGCCAGCACCGCGAGGGTGTAGTACTCCTCCAGGAACAGCTGCCCGGTGGTGTAGAAGCCGATCGAGCCCGGTCCGCGGTCGCGCAGCAGTTGCCGGGAGCGGGTGACCACGGCGTTCATCGCGGTGTCCCAGTCGGTCTCCACCAGCCGCCCGTGCTCGCGGACCAGCGGGCGGGTGAGGCGGTCGGCGGCGTGGTTGGCCTGCCAGCCGAACAGGTCCTTGGGGCCGAGCCGGCCCCGGTTGACCCGGTCACCGGCCCGCCCGCGCACGCCGACGATCCGGCCGTCCAGGACGGCGACGTCCATGGCGTCGCCGTTGGAGTGCAGCAGCGACGCCGTGCGCACCCACCGCTCGACCCGGTCGGCGGGGACCCCGGGCTCCAGGAAGGTGTCGACCCGCGTCGGCCACCGGCCGCCGGGGCCGTAGGGGGTGCGGTCACCCCACGGATCCGCGATCCGGTCCACTCGCTCACGCATCTGCGGCCTCCGCGCGCCGGTGGGGGCGGGCCCGGTCGCCCGGGCCCGCCCGCTGGGTCAGGACCTGCCGCGGCCGGTGACGAAGTCCCGGGCCCGGTCCACGAGTCCCGCGCCGGGGGCGAGCAGCTTGTTGGCCGGCGGGGTGTCCGGGGCCGAGGGGTGCGGCCGGGTGGGGGCCAGCTTCTTCGCCGCCCGGATCTTGTCGCCGAGGTCGTCCAGCGCCTCGGGGGAGCAGGCCTTGGCGAGCGCGGGGAAGAGGTTCTGCTCCTCGTCGGCGATGTGCTCCCTGACCTCGGACACCACCTTGTCGACGAGGGGGTCGAACCGGCTGTCGGTGGCCTCCATGCCCTCCAGTTCCTTGAGCAGCCGCTCGACGGTCGCGTGGTCGGAGATCTCCTTGTCGGCGAGCGGGCCGCCGCCGGGCACGTGCTCGCGCACGGCGGGGTAGAGGTACTCCTCCTCGGCCACCGAGTGCCGCACCAGCTCGATCGTGAACTCGTCCACGATCTCGCGGCGCCGTTCGTCGCCCGGCGGCAGCGCCTGGACCTTGTCGAACAGCTCCTCGACCTCGCGGTGATCGGTCGTCAGCTCCGCGATGACGTTCCCGCCGTGTCCCATGCTTCCGGTCCCTTCCGTGTCCCCGCCGTCCGTTCGCCGCGGCGGGCTGCCGCTCGGCTGCCCGGACCGGCCGCGATGAAACCCGGCTTCACACGGGTGGCGGCGCGCCGGGCGTCCGGCGGGCCCGGTGGGTGGTGGACGGCGGGGGTCAGCCCTCCAGCGCGTCGGCGATGCGGTGCAGGACGCCGCCGGACACCGGGTGACGGGGCGCGGTCTCGCGCACGGCCTGCATCCGCTCGCCCATCTCCCGCAGTTCCTTGCGGCCGAGCACGGCCCGCACCCTGGGGAACCACTCGGCCTCCTCCTGCTCGATGTGCCGTTCGACGGCGTCGATCAGGACGGCCGTCTTGGCGTCGTAGCCGTCGTCCCCGGGGGACATCCGGCTCAGCTCCTCGCAGAGCAGGTCGGCCACGTGGTGCTCCTGTTCGGCCCGGTCCATCTCCCGGGCGAGGTCGGGCACCTCCTGGCGGATCCGGGGGTAGACCAGTTCGTCCTCGAGGTAGGTGTGGACGGTCAGCGACTCGATGATCCGCTGGACCGTCCTGTGCCGTGCCCCGTCGTCGCCGCCCCCGCCCTCGGCCAGGCCCCGGTACTCCCGGAACAGGCGGCGGACGTCCTTGTGGTCCTCCCGCAGCAGGACGATGGCATCGTTCGACATGGCTCGTCTCCTCGTCGACGGCCCCCGCCGGTGCGGCGTGTCCCCGGGCGGACCCGGGCCAAACGCGGGCGGATCCGGGCCCGACACGCGCGGACCCCGGCCAGGCGCGGGCGGACCCCGGCCATCCGCGGGCCGCGGCCGGCGGGATTGCCGCCCCGGATTCCGGGCAGCCGCCCGGATACGTCCCGGCTCCGGAACGACCACCGGGACGGCCAATGTCCACGAGGCTGGGCGAGCGATGCACGAGCCAACCGGCCCTGAGACCGGCACCGACCGGATGGGCCTGATCGACGACCTCTCCCTGCTGACCTGGCTCGCGACCGGGGACCTCGACGTCTACCTGCGGTACTCCGAGGGGCCCGTCCAGGACGGTGCCGGCAGCAGGGACTACGAGGCGGACGTCCCGCTGCCGGGGCTGTCCGTGACCCCGCTGCGGCCGGAGCCCTGGTGGCCCCGCCCGGCCGCCGACTGGGTCGCCCGCCGGGTGATGAAGTACGCCGATCTGGCGGAGAGTTCCCCGCGACGCCGGCCCTGGGTGCTGACCGGCCGGGTGGTCGGGACGGGGCCCGACCACGAGCCGCTGCTCGCCGACCCCCAGCCGCTCGCCTGGGTCGGCCGCCGGGCACTCGACCAGGCGGTGCGCCGCTACCGGGAGCGTTTCACCCCCGGCCGGGACTCCACCGACTGACAGCCGGCGGCGGGCGGCGCCGCCCGCGACGGCCGTTTGACTTCCCGGGCGATGGCAACCCGCAGGGGTATGACCTCCCGAGGAGAGACCGCCGCCACCGCCCCGCCCGCCGCCCCGGTGCCCGCCGACCGGCCGGAACCGTGGCTGTTCGTCCGCCCCGGCACGCCCCCGGTGGACGGCCCGGCGGGCGCCGTGCTGTTCGGACGCGACGGCACACTCCTCCAGAACGTCGCCTACAACGGCGATCCGGCGATGGTCCACCCGATGGCCGGCATCCGGGCCGCCCTGACGGCGCTGCGCGCAGCCGGCTTCGCCGTCGGCGTCCTGAGCAACCAGCCGGGCGTCTCCCGCGGGCTGCTCGGACGCGGGGAGGTCGTGGCCGTGCAGGCGCGGGCCGAGGCGCTGCTGGGCCCGATCGACGTGTGGGCGGTGTGTCCGCACGCGGCGCACGACGGCTGCGCCTGCCGGATGCCCGCCGGAGCCCTGGTCACCGCCGCGTGCCGGGCGCTGCGGCTGCCGCCCTCACGGGTCACGGTGATCGGCTGCGAGGACACCGTGATCGCCGCCGCGCTCGCGGTCGGCGCGCACGCCATCAGGGTCCCGGAGGCCGGACGGCCGCTGGACGACCCCGGCGCGCCCTGCACGCTGACGGCCTGTCGGAGGGCCGGCGGCCCGGAGGCCGCGGCGGACCTGCTCCTGCGGCGCTGACCCGCACCGGCCGCACACCCCGCCCCGCGCCGCGATGAGCACCGCCCCCGACATCGGCCCCGCCTCCGACATCGGCCCCGCCTGTGCGGCCGGGCCCGCCTCCGCGACCGGGCCGCAGCGGGACGCAGCAGGCCCGCCGGACCGGCCCACGGGATCGGCCGGTCACCGCCCCGCCGCGCCCCGCGCCCGGAGCGCCGACATTCGGCCCGCGGCGCGCGCATGGCCGGGCGGGCCTCGGGTACCCGCCCGGGCTCCGCGACCTTCTCCGAGGGAGACGCCTGATGAGCTCGTTCAGCCCCATTGACGTCCAGAAGGCCCTGCGGGGCGTCAACTACCCGGCCGACCGCGACGACCTCGCCGAGGCCGCGCGCTCCAACGGAGCCGACGACGCCCTGGTGCAGCGCATCTCCGGGCTCGACCAGAAGAACTTCGACGGCCCGAACGAGGTCAGCAAGGCCCTCTTCAAGGACGGCTGACCCCCTCCGTGGCCGGCGCCCGGGGCGGTCCGGCCACGCCTCCCCCGCCCCCCTCTGCCCCGTCGGCCCGGCGGGCCCCGCCACCGGGCCGGCGCCGAAGGAACGGCCATGACGAGTCCCGAGTCCCGTACCGGCGGCACCCGCGCGCCCCGGGCCGTCGTCACCGGAGGAGCCGGCTTCGTCGGCTCCCACCTGTGCACGGCGCTGCTCGACCGCGGCTACCGGGTGCTCTGCGTGGACGACTTCTGCACCGGATCGCCCGAGAACGTCGCCCACCTCATCGGCGGCGACGGGTTCGAGCTGTGCCGGGCCGACGTGTCCGAGCCGTTCGATCCGCCCGGTCCGGTCGACCTGGTCTGCCACCTGGCCTCGCCCGCGTCCCCGCTGGACTACCTCCGGTTGCCGGTGCACACGCTGGAGACCGGCAGCCTCGGCACCCGCAACGCGCTCGCCCTCGCCCGCCGGCACGGCGCCCGCTTCCTGCTCACCTCGACCTCCGAGGTCTACGGGGACCCGCTGCAGCACCCCCAGACGGAACGCTACTGGGGCAACGTCAACCCGGTCGGTCCGCGCAGCGTCTACGACGAGGCGAAGCGGTTCTCGGAGGCCATGACCACCGCCGAGGCCACCGCCAACGGCGTGGACACCGCGATCGTGCGGCTCTTCAACACCTACGGCGCCCGGATGCGGGCCTTCGACGGCCGGGCGGTGCCGACCTTCATCCGCCAGGCGCTGGCCGGCGAGCCGCTGACGGTGACCGGCGACGGCCGGCAGACCCGGTCGCTGACCTACGTGGACGACACGGTGGCCGGCCTGCTCGCCATGATCGCCTCCGATCTGTCCGGGCCGGTGAACATCGGCAACGACACCGAGCTCACCATGCGCGAACTCGCCATGCTGATCATCGAGTTGACCGGCTCCACGTCCGAGCTCCGGTTCATCGAACGGCCGGTCGACGACCCGGCCGTCCGCCGACCGGACATCACCCTCGCCCGCGACAAGCTCCAGTGGTCGCCGCGCACGCCCGTGCGCGAGGGCCTGGCCCGCACCATCGCCTGGTTCCGGCACCACGACTGACCGGTTCCGACCAAGAGGAGTCCGACACATGCGCGTCCTCGGCATCAACGCCCTCTTCCACGACCCGGCCGCCGCCCTCGTGGTGGACGGCCGCACGGTGGCCGCCGCGGAGGAGGAACGGTTCTCCCGGCGCAAGCACGGCAAGCGGCCGGTCCCCTTCTCCGCCTGGGAGCTGCCCCAGCAGGCCGCCCGCTGGTGCCTGGCCGAGGCCGGGCTGCGCCCGGCCGACCTCGACCTGGTCGGCTACTCCTACGACCCCTCGCTGGCCCGCCCGGCGCGCGAACTCGGCCTCGACGACCCGTGGGACCACCTGCGCCAGCAGTACGCCCGCCTCGCGCCGACCTTCCTCGCGGACGCCCTGCCCGGCCTGGACCCGTCCGTCGTGCGCTTCGTCCCGCACCACCTGGCCCACGCCGCCTCCGCGGCGCTGGCCGTCGACGGCGCGGGGGACCCGTGCTCGGTGCTGGTGCTCGACGGCCGCGGCGAGTCCGCCTCCCACCTGGCCGCCCGCCGCACCGGGCGGCAGATCGAACCGCTCGCGGCCCAGCGGCTGCCGCACTCGCTCGGCCTGCTGTACGAGGAACTCACCGCCCACCTCGGCTTCCAGCGCTCCAGCGACGAGTACAAGGTGATGGCGCTCGCCTCCTACGGCTCTCCGCGGATGCTGCCCGACCTGCGCCGGCTGGTCCACTCCACCGGCGACGGCGGCTTCCACGCGGACCGGGTGGTGTGGGAGCGCTTCGCACCCGCGCTGGCCCCCGGGCACAGTTGGACGCGCGACCACGCCGACCTCGCCTGCTCGGCCCAGCGGCTGCTGGAGGAGGTCCTGCTGGACCTGGTCCGCTGGCTGCACGGCCGCACCGGCGACCGGCTGCTCACCATGGCCGGCGGCGTGGCGCTGAACTGCGTCGCCAACTCCCGGATCGCCCGGGAGGGCCCGTTCGACCGGGTCTGGGTGCAGCCCGCCGCGGGGGACGCCGGCACCGCCCTCGGCGCCGCCCTCCACCTCGCCGCCAGTGGCGGGGAGCACACCGCCGCCATGCCCGGCGCCGCACTCGGCCGGGGCTGGTCCGACGAGGAACTGGAGGCCTGGCTGCGGCGGGCGGCCGTCCCGTACGAGCGGCCGCCGGACATCGCCCGCACCGTCGCCGAGACGCTGGCGGCGGACGGCATCGTCGCCTGGTTCCAGGGCCGTTCGGAGTACGGCCCGCGGGCCCTCGGCCACCGCTCGCTGCTGGCCCACCCGGGGCGGGCGGAGAACCTGGAGCGGCTCAACGATGTCAAGGGCCGCGAGCAGTTCCGCCCGGTCGCCCCGATGGTGCTCGCCGAGCGCGCCGGGAAGATCTTCGACGGCCCGCTGCCCAGCCCGTACATGCTGTTCGTGCACGAGGTCCGGCCCCAGTGGCGGGACCGCATCCCGGCGGTCGTGCACGTCGACGGCACCGCGCGGATCCAGAGCGTGGACCCGGAGGACGAGCCGCTGGTCGCCCGGATGCTCACCGCCTTCGAGGAGGCCACCGGGCTGCCGGTGGTCGTGAACACCAGCCTGAACACCGCCGGACGGCCCATGGTCGACGACCCGCGCGACGCCCTGGAGTGCTTCGGCTCCGCCCCCGTCGACCTGCTGGCGCTCGGCCCGTTCGCCGTCCGCCGCGGCCGGATGTTCACGGCGGGTGAGCGGCCGTGACCGCCCCGTACGCCGTGGTCGTGCCCACCATCGGCCGACCGGAACTCAACGCCTGCCTGGCCGCACTCGCAGCGTGCCGGGGCCCCGCGCCCCGGCACGTCGTCGTCGTGGACGACCGCCCGCTGTCCGACTGCACCCCGCTGGACCTCACGGTGCCCGCCGCGCTGCGCGACCGGCTGACCGTCCTGCCCGGGTGCGGCAACGGGCCCGCGGCGGCCCGCAACACCGGCTGGCGGGCGGTCCGCGAGCCCTGGGTGGTGTTCCTGGACGACGACACCGTGCCGGGCCGCTCCTGGGCGGCCGAGCTGGCCGCCGACCTCGACTCGGCCGCCCCCGGCGTCGCCGCCGTCCAGGGCCGGATCGTCGTCCCGCTGCCCGGCGGGCGGCGCCCCACCGACTGGGAGCGCACCACGGCCGGCCTGGCCGACGCCCGCTGGATCACCGCCGACCTCGCCTGCCGCCGGGCCGCGCTGGTGGCCGTCGGCGGCTTCGACGAGCGGTTCCGGCGGGCGTTCCGGGAGGACGCCGACCTCGCCCTGCGGCTGATCGGGGCCGGCTGGGAGCTCACCCGGGGGCACCGCAGCACGGCGCACCCCGTCCGGGCCGCCGATCCCTGGGTGTCCCTGCGCGCCCAGGCGGGCAACGCCGACGACGCGCTGATGGTCCGCCTCCACGGCCGGGACTGGTGGGAGCGCGCGGGCGCCGGACGGGGCCGGCTGCGCCGCCACGCGGCGGTCACGGCCGCGGGCCTGGCCGCGGTCGTGCTGCCGCTGTTCGGGGCCAGGCGGGCCGCCGGGGCGGCGGCCTGCGCCTGGCTGGTGGGCACCGCCGAGTTCGCCCTCGCCCGGATCCTGCCGGGCCCGCGGACGGCCGCCGAGATCCGCGCGATGCTCCGGACCAGCGCGCTGATCCCGCCAGCCGCCGTCCGGCACCGACTGCTGGGCACGCTGCGTCACCGGAATGCGCCGCCCTGGTCGGCCGCGACGGCGCCCGTCCGGCCCGCCGGCGCCCCGGCCGCCGAGCTCCAGGGCTGACCGCTGACCGCCGACCGGGCCGGGTCCGCGCCCCGCCGCGCTGCTCACGGCCCGTCACCGGAACCGGGAGAGCCGCCGGCCCGACGTTTGGTTCCGGCGGCCCCGGACACCCGCCCGGGCATGTCGAACCTCTCCCGTGAACGCGGCTCCTCCGCACGACCGGCTCCGTGGCTGTTCCGGCCCGGACCGGACCGGCGCACGCCGGCCGCCGTGCGGACGCCCGCCGCGGTGCTCTTCGACCGGGACGGCACCCTGGTGGAGGACGTGCCGTACAACGGCGATCCGTCGCTCGTCCGGCCGATGCCCGGGGCCGCCCGGGCGCTCGACCGGCTGCGGGCCCGCGGCGTGGCGCTCGGCGTGGTCAGCAACCAGTCCGGGGTGGCCCGGGGCCTGCTGACCCGTCAGGCGGTGGCCCTGGTCCGCGAGCGGATCGAGCAGCTGCTCGGGCCGTTCGACGTGTGGGCGGTCTGCCCGCACGGACCGGACGACGGCTGCGACTGCCGCAAGCCCGCTCCGGGGCTGGTGTTCGCCGCCTGCGCGGCGCTCGGCGTCCCCCCGCACCGGGCCGTCGTCATCGGCGACATCGGCGCCGACGTCGCGGCGGCCCGCGCCGCCGGGGCCCGGTCGGTGCTCGTCCCGACGGCGGCCACCCTCGCCCCCGAGGTCGCCGGTGCCGGGCGCACCGCCCCCGACCTGCCCTCGGCCGTCGACCTGGTGCTCTCCGAGGCGGACGGCCCCGGGGGGCACCGGTGAGCACCCTGGTGGTCCGGCTCGACAGCCTCGGTGACGTCCTGCTCGCAGGACCGGCCGTGCGGGCCGCGGCCACCGGCCCCGACCCGGTGGTCATGCTGTGCGGTCCGCAGGGCGCGCCCGCGGCCCGGCTGCTGCCGGGCGTCGACGAGGTGCTGGTGTGGGACGCCCCCTGGGTGAGCGTCCCGGCTCCTCCCGTGCGCAGGGCGGACGTCCTACGGACCGTCACCGCGATCGCCCGTCACCGCCCGTCCCGCGCCCTGGTCCTGACCTCCTTCCACCAGAGCCCGCTGCCCACCGCGCTCGTGCTGCGCCTGGCCGGCGTGCCCTGGATCGCCGCGGACAGCACGGACTACCCCGGCTCGCTGCTGGACCTGCGGCACCGCCGGGCGCCCGGGCGGCACGAGGCCGAGGCCGCGCTCGACCTGGCCGAGGCGGCGGGCTTCCGCCTCCCGACCGGGGACGACGGCGCCCTGCGGACCCTCCCGCCGCCCGACACCCGCCCGCTGACCGGCCCCGAGCCGTACGTGGTGGTCCACCCGGGCTCGGCCGCCCCGGCCCGGGCCCCGGGCACCGCGCTCGCGGCCGAGGCCGTCGAGGCGCTGGCGGAGTCCGGCCGGCGGGTCGTGGTGACCGGCCACCCCGGCGAGCGGGCCCTGACCGCCGCGGTGAGCGGGCGCCACGGCACCGACCTCGGCGGGGCCACCGACCTTCCCGGGCTGGCCGGGGTACTGGCCGGGGCGGACGCCGTGGTGGCGGGCAACACCGGCCCGGCGCACCTGGCGGCCGCCGTGGGCACCCCCGTGGTCTCGCTGTTCGCCCCGGTGGTGCCCGCCTGGCGCTGGCGCCCGTACGGGGTGCCCTGCGTGCTGCTGGGCCGCCAGGACGCGCCGTGCGCCGACACCCGGGCCCGGGTCTGCCCCGTCCCCGGACATCCCTGCCTGTCCGGCCTGACCGGCTCGGACATCGCGGCGGCCGTCGAGCGGCTGCTCGCCGAGTCGCCCCGCGCCCACCCCGACCTCCGGGCGGTGATCCCGTGAACATCCTGCTCTGGCACGTGCACGGCTCCTGGACCACCGCGTTCGTCCAGGGCCCGCACACCTACCTGATCCCGGTCCTGCCCGACCGCGGGCCGGACGGCCGGGGCCGCGCCCTGACCTACGACTGGCCCGGGAGCGTGCAGGAACTCAGCCCCCGCCGACTCCGGGACACCCCGGTGGACCTAGTGGTCCTCCAGCGCCCGCACGAGGAGGACCTCGTCCGGCGCTGGCTGGGCCGGCGCCCGGGCCGGGACGTCCCGGCCGTCTACCTGGAGCACAACGCCCCACCGGGGCCGGTGCCCGACGCCCGGCACCCGATGGCCGACCGCACCGATCTGACGCTGGTGCACGTGACCCACTTCAACCGGCTCTTCTGGGACAACGGGCGCACGCCCACCACCGTCATCGAGCACGGCATCGTCGATCCGGGCCACCGCTACACCGGCGAGCTCCCGCGCGCCGCCGTGGTCGTCAACGAGCCGGTGCGGCGCGGACGGACCACCGGTACCGACCTGCTGCCCGAACTGGCCGGCGCCGCGCCGCTGGACGTCTTCGGCATGCGGACCGAAGGCCTGGCCGAGCACCTGGGCCTGCCTCCCGCCCGGTGCCGCACCGCCGACCTGCCGCAGGCCCGTCTGCACGACGAGCTGGCCCGCCGCCGGCTCTACCTGCACCCGGTCCGCTGGACCTCGCTGGGCCTGTCCCTGCTGGAGGCGATGCACCTCGGCCTGCCCGTGGTGGCCCTCGCCACCACGGAGGCCGTCGCGGCGGTCCCGGAGGGCGCGGGGGTGATCTCCACCCGGCCCGAGGAACTCGCCCGGGCCGCGCGGCACTACGTCGCCGAGCCCGAGGCCGCGGCCCGGGACGGCGCCCTCGCCCGGCGGGCCGCGCTGCGGCGCTACGGACTCCACCGGTTCCTCACCGACTGGGACCGACTGATCGAGGAGGTGACGGGCTCATGAGAAGCCTGCGGATCTCACTGGTCTCCGAGCACGCCAGTCCACTGGCGGTACTCGGCGGCGTCGACGCGGGCGGCCAGAACGTCCACGTCGCCGCGCTCGCCGCCGGCCTCGCCAGGCGCGGCCACCGCGTCACGGTGCACACCCGCCGGGACGATCCGGACCTGGACCCGCTGGTGCCCTTCGGGCCGGGTGTCGTGGTGCACCACGTCCCGGCCGGGCCGCCCCGTCCCCTGCCCAAGGACCAGCTGCTGCCGTACATGCCGGCGTTCGGCGACCGGCTCGGCGAGCACTGGGGCGCCGAGCGCCCCGATGTCGTCCACTCGCACTTCTGGATGTCCGGCCTGGCCTCCCTGCTCGGCGCCTCGGTGTGCGACGGGAGCGCCGGCGCGGGCCCGCCGGTGGTGCACACCTACCACGCGCTCGGCACCGTCAAGCGCCGCCACCAGGGCGCCGCCGACACCAGCCCGCCCGGCCGGATCGCCATCGAGACGGCCGTCGGCCTCGGCGCCGCCCGGATCGTGGCGACCTGCCGCGACGAGGTGGGCGAACTCCAGGCGATGGGCGTCGACCCGGAACGGTCCCGGATCGTGCCCTGCGGGGTCGACACCCGCCGCTTCAGCCCGGACGGGCCGGTCGCCGAGCGCTCCGGACGCCCACGGCTGCTCCAGATCGGCCGCCTCGTCCCGCGCAAGGGCGCCGACACCGCGATCCGCGCCCTGGCCGCGCTGCCGGGCGCCGAACTCCTGCTCGCCGGCGGCCCGCCGGCCTGGGAGCTCCCGCACGACCCGGAGGCCGGACGGCTGCGCGACCTGGCCCGGGCGCTCGGGCTCGGCGAGCGGGTGCGGCTGCTCGGCGGGGTCGCCCCGAGCGACATGCCCGCGCTCATCCGCAGCGCCGACCTCGTCCTCTGCCCGGCCCGGTACGAGCCCTTCGGCATCGTCCCGCTGGAGGCCATGGCCTGCGGGGTCCCGGTGGTGGCGACCGCCGTGGGCGGGCAGCTCGACACCGTCCTCGACCACCGCACCGGGCGCCTCGTCGCGCCGGACCGGCCCGCCGAGCTCGCCGAGGCCTGCGCCCACCTGCTCGCCCGGCCCGGCCTGCGGGCCGCCTACGGGCGGGCCGGCCGGAAGCGGGCCCTGGACCACTTCGGGTGGGACCGGATCGCCGCCGCGACCGAGCTGGTCTACCGGGAACTCCTGGACCGGTCCAGGTCCGAACGGTCCGTCCACCCCGTGGAAGGAGCACTCCGATGAACCCCCTGAACGGCCGTGACCGTCTGGACGACCCGCTCGGCGACCGGCTGGGCGGCCCGCCGACCGACCCCGTGGACGGCTCCTCGAAGGACCCCGACCGGCTGAACGGCAGCGAGCCGATGAACGGCGCCGCCCCGCACGCCGGCGGGCCCGCCCCCGCCCCGGCCGACGTCGCCGCGGACCGCGCCCGCGCCGCCCGGCACTGCCTGTCGCTGGAGAACGCCCTGGCGCGGCTGCGCTCCGACGGGCTCGCCGCGCTCACCCGCTGGGGCCGGGACCTCGCCGAGCTGCTGCCCCGCGGCGGGCGGCTCCTGGTCGCCGGGAACGGCGGCAGCGCCGCCCAGGCCCAGCACCTGTCCGCCGAACTCGTCGGCCGCTACTGCGAGGAGCGCCCGCCGTTCTCGGCCATCGCCCTGCACGCCGACACCTCCAGCCTGACCGCGATCGGCAACGACTACGGCTTCGCCGACGTGTACGCCCGCCAGGTCACCGCCCACGGCCGGCCCGGCGACGTGCTGATGCTGATGTCGACCTCCGGCCGCAGCCCGAACGTGCTCGCCGCCGCCGAGGCCGCCCACGCCGCCGGCCTGCGCGTCCTCGCGCTCACCGGGCCGCCGCCCAACCCGCTGGCCGACCTGGCCGACGACTTCCTGGCCGTCCGCTCGACCCGCACCGCCACCGTCCAGGAGGTCCACCTCGTCGCGCTGCACCTGGTCTGCGAGGCCTTCGACGCCGCCCTCGCGCGCCCGGACGGCTCCGCCCGGACGGACGGCGTGCGGCGGTTCCCGGCCTCGGCTGCGGCTGCGGCCACTGCTGCTGCCTCGGCCGCGACCTCGGCGTCCGTCGGAAGGAGGACGGCATGAACGGGCCGCTGGTCGTGGTGGGCGACGCCCTCCTGGACCGGGACATCGACGGCGACGCAGGACGGCTGACGCCCGACGCCCCCGCGCCGGTGGTCGACGTGACCGCCGAGCACGCCCGGCCCGGCGGAGCGGGGCTCGCCGCCCGCCTCGCCGACCGGGCCGGAGCGGAGGTGCTGCTGGTCACCGCGCTCGGCGAGAGCGCCGCCGCCGAGACCGTCCGCGCCGCGCTCGCGCCGGAGATCGGCCTCGCCGAACTCCCCCTGGACGGCGAACTGCCGGTGAAGACGCGGGTCCGGGCCGGCGGACGCCCGCTGGTCCGGTTCGACCGCGGCGGCGGCACGCCCGGCACGGCCGGCCCGCACGTGCGCCGGGCGATCCGGGAGGCCGGCGCGGTGCTGGTCGCCGACTACGGCAACGGCACCGCCCGGGCCCTGCGCCCCCTGCTCGCCGAGGCGGCCCGCCGGGTACCGGTCGTCTGGGACCCGCACCCGCGCGGCGGCCCGCCCGTGCGCGGCGTCCGGCTCGCCACCCCCAACGGCGCCGAGGCCCGCCGGATCATCCACCGGGCCGACCCGCCCGGCCCCGCGGGGGCGCTCGCCGGAGACCTCCTGCGCGCCTCCCTGCTGGCCCGGCGCTGGCAGGCGGCCGCCGTCGCGGTGACCCTCGGTGCCCGCGGCGCGGTGCTCAGCCGGGGCACCGAGAACCCGCTGGTGCTGCCCTCGCCGTTCACCGCGCACGGCGACCCGTGCGGCGCCGGGGACTGCTTCGCCGCCGTGGCCGCCGCCGCCCTCGCCGCGGGGGCGCTGCCCGAGGAGGCCGCCGGACGGGCGGTGCTCGCCGCCGCCGACTTCGTCGCCCGGGGCGGCGCGAGCGACCCGGCGCTGTGGTCCGACGCGCCGGCGCCGGAGCCGGGGCCCCACCGGGACGCCCGGGCCCTCGCCGAGGCCGTCCGTGCCCGCGGCGGCACGGTGGTGGCGACCGGCGGCTGCTTCGACCTGCTGCACACCGGACACGTCTCGCTCCTGGAGGCGGCCCGCCGCCTCGGCGACTGCCTGATCGTCTGCCTGAACTCCGACGCCTCCGTGCGGCGGCTCAAGGGGCGCGGACGCCCCATCAACCCCGCCGCCGACCGGGCCCGGGTGCTCGCCGGGCTGAGCTGCGTGGACGCCGTCGTGGTCTTCGACGAGGACGGCCCGCAGGAACTGCTGGCCGGGCTGCGGCCGCACGTGTGGGTCAAGGGCGGCGACTACACCGTCGGCACCCTCCCCGAGGCGGCGGTGCTGCGCGACTGGGGCGGCCAGGCGGTCGTCCTGCCGTACGTCGCGGGCCACTCCACGACCGCCCTGGCGGGCCGCGCGGCCCGGGCCGCCGCCGTCGTCGCGGACGGCGCCGTGGGAGCCGAGCCGTGACCGGTCGGCCCGGCGGGGACGGGGCCGTGACCAGCGGCCCCAGCGTCCTGGTGCTGCGTGCCCTGGGCCTCGGTGATCTGCTCACCGCCGTTCCCGCGCTGCGGGCGCTGCGGCGGCACCTGCCCGGCCACCGCATGGTCCTGGCCGCACCCGCCGCCCTAGCCGACGCGGTCAGCGCGATCGGTGTGGTGGACGAACTGCTGCCCGCCGGCGGACCGGACCGGGCCGTCCCGGCCGTCCTCGACTGGTCCGGCCCGCCGCCCGACCTCGCCGTCGACCTGCACGGCAACGGCCCGCCCAGCCTGCGGGTGCTCACCGAGCTGCGGCCGGCCCGGCTGATCGCCTTCCACCACCCGAGCCGCCCCGGTGTCGCGGGCCCGGCCTGGCGGTCGGACGACGGCGAGCGCGCACGGTGGTGCCGGCTGCTGCGCTGGTACGGCATCCCCGCCGATCCGGACGACCTGCGAGTGCCGGCGCCGGACCGGCCCAGTCCGGCGCCCGGGGCCGTCGTCCTGCACCCCGGCGCGGACCACGGTTCGCGCCGCTGGCCGCCCGAACGCTTCGCGGCGGTCGCCCGGGCGCTGCGCGCCCGGGGGCAGCCGGTGGCGCTGACCGCCGGCCCCGCGGAGCTGCCCCTGGCCCGGGCCGTCGCCGAACTGGCCGGGCTGTCGCCGTCCGCCGTCCTGGGCGGCCGGCTGTCCTTCCCCGACCTGGCGGCCGTGCTCGCCGGCGCCCGGGCCGTCGTCTCGGGGGACACCGGCCCCGCGCACCTGGCCACCGCCCTCGGCACCCCGTCCGTCACCCTGTTCGGCCCGCTCTCGCCCGCGCTGTGGGGGCCGCCGGACTCGCGGGCGCACCGCGCGCTCTGGCACCCGGGCCCGGCCGACGGGCTGCGCCCGGGCGACCCGCACGCGGACCGGCCGGACGTGCGGCTGCTGCGGATCACCCCGAGCGAGGTCCTGGACGCCCTGGCCGCGCTGCCGCACCGATCCTCGGTCCGCCACTCCCCCGGAGCACCGCCGTGACCGCTCCCGATCTCGGCGTCGTCGTGATCACCCGCAACCGCCGGGCGCGGCTGCTCGCCAACCTGGACCAGCTCACGGCGCTGCCCGAGCACCCGCCCGTGCTGGTGGTCGACAACGGCTCCGACGACGGCACCGCACGCGCGGTGCGCGAGCGCCACCCCGGCGTCCGGGTCATCGCCCTGCGCCGCAACCTCGGCGCGGCCGCCCGCACCGTCGGAGCCGCCGCCCTGTCCACCCGGTACGTCGCGTTCAGCGACGACGACTCCTGGTGGGAGCCCGGCGCCCTCGCCACCGCCGCCCGCCTGCTCGACCGGCACCCCCGGCTGGCCCTGCTCACCGGAGCCACCCTGGTCGGCCCGGCCGGTCGACCGGACCCGATCAACGCGGACCTGGTCGCCGGACCGCTCGGCACCGAGCCCGACCTGCCCGGCCCGTCCGTCCTCGGCTTCCTGGCCTGCGCGGCCGTGGTGCGCCGCGAGGCGTTCCTGTCCGTCGGCGGCTTCGACCGGCTGCTGCACTTCGGCGGTGAGGAGGAGCTGCTGGCGCTCGACCTCGCGGCCGACGGCTGGGGCCTGGCGTACTGCCCCGAGGTGGTCGCCCGCCACCACCCCGCGCCGGACGGCCGCTCGGGGCGGGAGGCCCGCCAGCTGCGCAACACCCTGCTCACCGACTGGCTGCGGCGCTCCCGGCCGGTGGCGCTCGGACACACCGCCGCACTGCTGCGCGCCGCCCCGCGCTCGCCGGTGGCCCGCCACGCCCTGGCCTCCGCCCTGCCCCGGCTGCCCGCCGCCCTGCTGCGCCGCCGGGCGGTGCCGCAGCGGGTGGAACGGGCAGCCCGGCACCTGGACCGGCTGCCCGTGCCGGAGCGTCCCGTACCGGCCCCTCCCGTTCCTCCCGTTCCGAACCCTCCCCTGCCGAGCGCTCCCGTGCCGAGCCCCGCGCCGCAGGGCACGGCTGCGCCCGATCCCTCGCGGCCCGCCGGGGAGCAGCCGGTCACCGTCGTCGTCATCACCCACAACCGCCGCCGTGAACTCCTGCACACCCTCGACCGGTTGGCGGAGCTGCCCGAGCACCCGCCGGTCCTGGTGGTGGACAACGGCTCCACCGACGGCACCGCACGGGCGGTGCGCGACCACCCCGGCGGCGCCCGGCTGCTGTCCGCCGGGCGCAACGCGGGCGCCTGCGCCCGCAACCTGGCCGCCCGGGAGGTCGGTACCCGCTACCTCGCCTTCTGCGACGACGACACCTGGTGGGAGCCGGGCTCCCTGGCGGGGGCGGTCCGGCTGCTGGACGCCCACCCGCCGGTCGCGGCGGTCACCGCGCGGATCGTGGTGCACGACCGCGACCGCCCGGACCAGCCGCCCCGGGAGGACCCGATCGTCGCCGAGCTGCGCAACTCCCCGTTGCCCCGGCCGGATTGGCTCCCCGGCCCGGCGCTCGGCTCCTTCCTCGCCGGAGCCACCGTGCTGCGCACCGACCTGTTCCGCACGGCCGGCGGCTTCTCCCCGCGGCTGTGGCTCGGCGGCGAGGAGGAGCTGCTCGCCGCCGACCTCGCGGCCGCGGGCCACTGGCTGCTGTACGCCGAGGACCTGACGGTCCATCACCGCCCCTCGCCGGCGCGGGACGCGACGCTGCGCCGGCGGCACGGGATCCGCAACACCCTCTGGTTCACCTGGCTCCGGCGGCCGCTGTGGCGCGCGGCGCGCCGCACCCTCTTCCTGGCCCGTTCGGTGCCGCGGGACGCGGTGTCCGTCCGGGCCTTCGCGGAGGCCGCGGCCGGAACGCCGTGGGTGCTCCGCGAACGGCGGGCCGTACCGCCCCGGGTGGAGCGGGCGCTGCGGACCCTCGAGGGCCCGCAGCGCACCTCCCGGGCCCGGCGCTACGTCGGCTGACCACGTCCTCGCCGCGGCCGTCGGCGGCGCCGGCGGCCCGGGTCAGCCGACGGCGCCGGCCCGGGCCCGCAGGGCGGAGTCGATCCCCTTCAGGAACTGTTCCAGGTCCCCGGGGTTGCGGGAGGTGATCAGCCGCCACTCGTTCGCGTCGTCGGTGACCAGGGGTTCGTCCGCCCAGGTCGCGCCGGCGTTGGCGAGGTCGGTGCGCAGCGAGGGGTACGAGGTGAGCCGCTTGCCGTAGACGACGCCCGCCTCGGCCAGCAGCCAGGGTCCGTGGCAGATGGCGGCGACGGGCCGGCCGGAGTTGGTGAAGGCGAGCACCAGGGCCACGGCCTCCTGGCGCAGCCGGAGGGTGTCCGCGTTGATCGTGCCGCCGGGGATGAGCAGCAGGTCGTACTCGGCGGGGTCGACCTCGCCGAGGGTGTGGGTCGGGCGCACGGTCTCGCCCGGGTCCTTGTCCCCGACCAGGGTCTGGATGTCGTCCCGGTCGGGGGCCGCGATGTCGACCTGGACGCCGTCGTCGCGCAGGTGCCTCAGGGGGACGAGGAGTTCGTCCTGTTCGACGCCGTAGTTCGTCACGATCGCGAGGACCTTGGTGTGGTGGGTCATCTCTGCTCCTGGTCATCCGTTGTCATCGGTGGGTGCCTGGCGGGGGCGCCGGCCGGGCACCGGTGTCCGCGCCCCGGAGGTCGGCGGGTACCCGGCCCGCCCGGGGGCATGCCGGATTGGCCGGATCCGATCCGGGTAGCCGCGCCGTACCGGCGGGCCGAGGGTGCCCGCCCCGAACCACCGGAGACCGTGGTGAGCATCAGACGAAGGTCCTGGGCCGTGACGATGCACGCGAGGGCCGGGCACCGGCAATCCGCGCCGGACGGTCCCGACCGCCACTCCGTGGCGAACGGCGGCGGCCCGTCGCGGCCCCGTCCGTCGGTCGCCGAGGCCCCGACCGCGGGCCGCCGGGCCGAGAACGAGCCGGACGACCGGCCGGAGCCCCCGGCGGCGGACGCGGCAGCACCGTGAGGACCGACCCATGACAGAACCCCGAACCGTGACGGTGGTCGGCGCGACCGGCCGCCAGGGCGGCGCCCTCGCGGCCGCGATCCTCGGCGAACCCGCCGGTGACTTCGCGGTGCGCGCCGTCACCCGGCACCCGGAGTCGCCCGCCGCGCGGGCGCTGGAGCGGGCGGGCGCCGAGGTCGTTCAGGCCGACCTGGACGATCCCGAGAGCCTGGCCCGGGCGTTCGAGGGCGCGTACGGCGCGTACCTGGTGACGAACTTCTGGGAGCACATGTCCGCCGAACGCGAGAAGGCCCAGGCCGAGGCCCTCGCCCGGGCTGCCGGGCACGCCGGTGTGCGGCACGCGGTCTGGTCGACGCTGGAGGACACCCGGGCGTGCATCCCGGTCGACGACGACCGGATGCCCACCCTCCAGGGCCGCTACAAGGTGCCGCACTTCGACGCCAAGGCGGAGGCCGACCAGTACTTCGCCGATGCCGGGGTGCCGACCACCTACCTGCGTCCGACGTTCTACTGGGAGAACCTGCTCGGCCCGTTCGCCCCCCGGCGCGGCGAGGACGGCGCCCTGCAGCTGGCGCTCCCGATGGGCACGAGCCGGCTGGCCGGCATCGCCGTCCAGGACATCGGGCGCACCGCGCTGGCGATCCTGCGGCGGGGCTCCGACCTGATCGGCGCCACCGTGAGCATCGCGGGCGAGGCGCTGACGCTCATCGAGATGGCGGTGGCCATGTCGAAGGTCCTCGGCGAGCAGGTGACGTACCGGCCGGTGACCCCGGACGCGTTCCGGGCCGGGGACTTCCCGGGGGCGACGGAGGCCGGCAACATGTTCCAGTACTACGCGGAGTGCGAGCGGACGTTCCTCGCCCCGCGCGACCCGGGCGCCGCCCGGTTGCTCGATCCGCAGCTCCAGGACTTCGCCGACTGGCTGACCGCCCACCGCACGGAACTGCGTGCGGCCGTGGACGGGTGAGCCCGTCCGCCGGGTCCCGTCACCGTGCGTTTCCGGGCGCGCCCACCGGGCAGGCGCGCCCCCCAGAGGGGACCCGACGAGCGCGTGGAGGAGACATGACCCAGAAGATCAGGGACGTCATGACCGCCGGTCCGGTGACCGTCCCCCGGCTGTGCTCGGTCCGGGACGCGGCCCGGTTCATGCGGGACAGCGCCATCGGCGACGTCCTGGTGGCGGACGGCAACGAGCTGTACGGGCTGCTGACCGACCGCGACCTGGTGGTCCGGGTGCTCGCCGACGGCAAGGACCCGGACAGCACGAACGCCGGTGACGTCTGCAGTGCCGAGTTGGTCACCGTCGCTCCCGGCGACGACGTCCGGCAGGCCGTCGACCTGATGCGGCAGCACGGGTTGCGCCGCCTTCCCGTGGTGGAGGACGGCCGGGCGGTGGGCGTGGTCTCGCTCGGCGACCTCGCGCTGGACCGCGACCCGGAGTCCGCACTCGCGGACATCAGCGTGGCGGATCCCAACACCTGAGCCGCAACACCTGAGCCGCACCGAGCCGATCGCGCGTCGGCCCCGGACCACCGGGTCCGGGGCCGTGCCGTGTCGTCCTTCCCGGCCGCCGTCCCTCCCGCCGCCGTTCCTCCCGTCGGCTGCCGTCGTCCCTCGCCGCCTCAGTCGCCCTCGTTCTCGTCCCCGTCGGCGCCCGCCGGCCCGCCGTAGCGCGCCTGCCACTCGCGGGCCCGGGCGTTGTGCCACTCCACGCCCTGCTCCGCCTGGTGCTCGGACAGGCCGCTCAGCCGGGCGACCACGCTCAGCGGCACGGGCTGGTCGCAGTCGGCGAGCGCCCGGCAGACCTTTCCGGCCCACTGTTCCTCGGGGACGAAGGGGCGCTGCCGGTAGTGCTCGACCAGGACGGCCAGGTGGTCCACGGAACAGGCGGTGAGCACCCGTTTGCCGTCGAGGTCCGAGTCGGTGGGGTGCAGCGCCGAGGAGTCCGGCACCAGGGCGCCGAGCAGCTCGGCCGCGGCGACGACCCGTCCGCACTCGTCGCACAGGTCGAACGCGTCGGTGTCGTCGGCGGGCGGGCCGTCCGGCGGTGGTCCGGTGTCCTCCATGCCCGCGCGCCTACCCCGGGCGGGCGGGGCCAACCCGGGCGGTGTGAGCGGCATCCGGCGGGTAGGCGCAGGGGCGGCCCCGGAGGACGGGGCCGCCCACGGCAGGGAGGAAGCCATGAACGGATCGCCGAAGGAACGGCCGCTGCACGACATGGGCGGCGCGATCGGTCCCGCGGACACGGGCGGGGCACGGTCCGCCGAGGAGGAGGAGCAGGGCCCCGAGCGCCGGCCGTCGCCGATCGGCAAGGGCGGGACGCCGAACGTCGCCGGGAGCGGGGAGCAGCAGCCGGAGATCGCCGAGGGGCCGGGGCCCGGCGTCCAGCCCGGCGAGGAGTACGGCGGGCCGCCGCGCCGGGAGCCGGTCGCCGTCGACCCGCCGGCCGGAGCGAGCCGCGCCACCGGTGACGCGTCCTCCGAGCCGGTCCCGGACCCCTCCGATCCGGTGCCGGAGCCGGAACGGGGGCACCACGACCCCGCGGCGGAGCCGGAGGACGAGGGCATCCCCGACCTCCAGGACGGCTCGCCCGCGCGGGAGTGGTCGGAGGACCCCCAGGTCGAGGCCGTGCCCGGGGACACCCCGGTGGCCGCGGAGTCGTTCGGCACCACCGGCGCCGAACAGGCCGAGGGCGAGTCGCTGGACGCCCGCCTGGCCCAGGAGGAGCCGGAGACGGACGAACGGACGGCCGTGGCGGGCGTGCCCGAGGACGCCGCCGGGCGGCTGGACCTCCCGGATCCGCACGGTGATCTGCGCGGTGAGGCCACCGGGGACACGGCGGGCCTGTCGGCCGAGGAGGAGGCGGTGCGGATCCGCTCGGACGGCGGGGAATCCGGCGCCGGGCTGGAGGAGCCGGAGGACCTGCGGGACATCCCGGGCATCGAGGCGCCGGAGTCCGTCGAGGGCAGGACCGGCGGCGCGGGCGCCGCAGGCGGGAGCGCCGGGGACGGCACGGACGGCGAGGACGCCGAGGGCGACCGGCCGCCGCGGCGCTGAAGCGCCCCGCGGCATGCGCGAGCGGCTCCGGTCCACCGAAGGACCGGAGCCGCTCGCGGCGCGCCGGGTGGGGATCAGCCGGGGGTGATCCGGCCCCGCCAGCCGCCCTCCTCCCGGCCGCGCTGCTCCATGAACTCCTTGAAGCGCCTCAGGTCGCCCTTCACCCGCCGGTCGACCATGCCCATGGCGTCGGCGGCCTTCTCGGCCATGCCCTCGGGCCGGAAGTCGATGGCCATGTTGACGCGGGTGTGCTGGTCGTCCAGGCGCTCGAAGGTGACGACGCCCTTCTGGTTCACGTCGCCGTCCGTGGTGCGCCAGGCGATCCGCTCGTCGGGCAGCTGGTCGACGATCTCGGTGTCGAACTCGCGGCTGACGCCGCCGATGCTGGTCCGCCAGTGGTTGTGACGGTCGTCCAGCTGAGTCACCGAGTCGACGCCCTCCATGAACCGCGGGAACTCCTCGAACAGCGTCCACTGGTTGTAGGCGGCGTGCAGCGGGACGTCGACCTCGACGGACTCCTTCACCATGCTCATCCGGGCCTCCTCGGGAGCTGCGGCCGGGTCGTTCCCGGCCGACCGCGCGTGTGCCCCGTCCACCCCGGCGTAACCATCCCACCGGGTCCGGTCCGGTGGCCGCCCGCCGTGTCCCGGGTTTGCATGAGATGACCCAGCCCCGAGACCCGGAGGTCGCCGTGTACGAGATGTGGGCCGAGCACGACCTGGCAGTGACGCCGCCCGGACTGGTGTGGCACGTGGTGGCGAAGGACGACGCCACCGCGTCGCTGTGCGGGCGGGTCCTGGAACCCTCGCAGCGAGTGGTCCCGACGGACGACGGCAACGGCCCGCCGCTGCCGGACCGGTACTGCGACCCGTGTCTGGTCACCGTCAGGGAGACGCTCGCCGAGGCCGGCAGGTGACGGCCCGGCCGCCCCGGGCCGAGTGGGCCGGACGGACCGGACGGGCGGGGCGGACGGGATGCACCGACCGGTGGTCGGGCTGCCGGCCGGACCGCCGGCCTGGCCATGGCTCCGGCCACGAGCCGAGCCATGGGCCGAGCCATGGGTCGGGCCGTGGGTCAGGCCAGCATCACGATCATCGCGACCAGCATCGCGGACACCAGCACCGCCAGCAGCACGATCAGGACGGCGGGCCAGGCCCCCCAGGCCCGCCGCACTTCCACCGGCTCCGGATGGGAGATGCCGGAGATTCCCCCCTCGGCCGGCGGGGTGTCGCCGCCGGGCAGGGCGCCGTGTTCGTCCAGCGCCGGAGTGCGGTCGGGATCGGGATCTGGAGTGGCCATGATGTCATCCCAGGTGGTAGCGGCTGCGACACCCGGCGGCTGCCCGTGGTGGGCGGGCGGAAACGCTCCCGTCCCCGGGGAATCCCGGGCCGCGGGTTTGGCCGGACGGCGTTCGGCTAGCCGCCCCGGTATGGACGCCTCTTCTCTGCAATCCCACCCGTGGTCCCGGCGGCTGCGCCGCGCCCTGGACGCGCCGGCGCACTGGGAGTTCCTGGACTCCCCGGCCGGGCCGCTCGCCAACGCGGCCGAGTCCCTTCCGCTCGGGCCCTACCGGGACGCCCTGCACGGGGTCTGGCTGGGCCATCCCCTCCACCCGGCGCTGGTCCAACTGCCCCTCGGCTGCTGGACGTCGGCGGCGCTGCTGGACTTCTCCCCGGGCGGCCGCCGGTCGGCCGGCGTCCTGGTGGCGGCGGGCCTGTCCGCGGCCGTCCCGGCCGCCCTCGCGGGCTGGGTGGACTGGGCCCGGCTCGACCCGCCGCGGCGGCGCACCGGGCTGGTCCACGCACTCGCCAACACGACCGGCTTGCTGCTGTACGGCGGCTCGCTGCTGGCCCGCTGCCGCGGCCACCGCGCCCGGGGCCGGCTGCTCGGCCTGGCCGGGCTGACCGCCGTCTCGGTCGGCGGGGTGCTCGGCGGCCACCTGTCCTACCGGCAGGCCGCCGGACCCGACCGGACCGCCGCCGTGCCCCGGCTGGCGCCGGCGGACTGGGTCGCGCTCGGCCCGGTCGAGGAGTTCCCCGAGGGCGAGCCCGTCCGCCGCAGCGCCGGTGAACTCGCCGTGGTGGTCGTGCGCGACGGGGACGAGTTCCACGTCCTCGCGGACCGCTGCGCCCACCTGTCCGGGCCGCTGTCGGAGGGCACCGTCGTCGACGGCTGCCTGCGCTGCCCCTGGCACGGCAGCGAGTTCCGGCTGCGCGACGGCCAGGTCGCCAACGGCCCCGCCACGGCGCCCCAGCCGGTGCTGGAGACCAGGGTGCTCTCCGGGCACCTGGAGGCGCGGCTGGCAGGAGCCGGCTGACCGTCCGTCACCAGGAGGCACGAGAGGTGGGTGGACCATGTCGACGGACACCGTGGTGCGCAGGCTCCTGGCGGAGCACGGCCGCACCTACGCCGAGGAGGCGGGCATCACGCTGCAGGACAAGCCGTCGCCGCTGTACCGGCTGCTGGTCCTCACCGTCCTCTGCTCGATCCGGATCAGCGCCGAGACGGCCGTGAAGGCGGCCCGCGAGCTGTCGGCCGCGGGCTTCCGCACGCCGCGCGCGATGGCCGACTCCGGCTGGCAGGAACGGGTGGACGCACTGGGCCGGGCCCACTACGTCCGCTACGACGAGAGCACCGCGACCGCGCTCGGCGAGGGGGCGCAACTGGTCCTCGACCGCTGGCACGGCGACCTGCGCCGGATGCGCGAGGAGGCCGGCGACGACCCCGGCGCACTGCGCGGGCTGCTGCGGGAGGTGCCGAGGATCGGCCCGGTCGGGGCGGAGATCTTCTGCCGGGAGGTCCAGGTGGTGTGGCCGTGGCTGCGCCCGTACTTCGACGACCGCGCGTGCGGGGCCGCCGAGGAGCTCGGGCTGCCGCACACCCCCGAGGGCCTCGGCCGCCTCGTCCCGCCGGAGGAGTACGCCCGGCTGTCCGCCGCGCTGGTCCGCGCCGGTCTGTCGAAGGGCGCCCTGGCGGAGCTCCGAGCTTCCTGATGTCGTTGTCAAGCAGCCGGGGTCGGCGTGCCGAACCAGCGGGTGAGTGAGGGCCGGAGGGTCTCCGGGGTGCCCACCCAGCAGACGTGGCCGTCCGGGCGGATCAGCATCGGTTCGACCGGCGCTCCCCCACCGGCCCGGTCCACCCGGTCGGCCCAGGGGGCGGCGATCCCGGCGAGGGCGTCCTGCGGGTCGAGCAGCAGGCCCCGGCCGGAGCGCAGGAGCTGGTGCACCCGGACCGGGCCGAGGTCGATGTCCGGCACCGGGCCGCCGAGCAGCGGGTGCGGGCCGGTGTCCGGCATCGGGTAGCGGACGGCCGTGCCGGACATCAGGCCGCTCAGCAGGCGGCGGACCTCCGGCAGGGTGACCAGCTCGGCGAAGAGGTCCCGGGTGGCGAGCACGCCCGGGTCGCGGGTGCCGGCCCAGTCCATCAGCAGTCCCTGCGCCTGGACGTTGCGCAGCACGGTGGTCCCGGCCAGGTGGCGTTCGGTGTGGTAGCTGTCGAGCAGGCCCTCCGGCGCCCAGCCGCGGACCGCGGCGCCGAGCTTCCAGCCGAGGTTGAAGGCGTCCTGCATCCCGCCGTTCATGCCCTGGGCGCCGAGCGGGAGGTGCACGTGGGCGGCGTCGCCGGCCAGGAAGACCCGCCCGTGGCGGTACCGGGCGACCTGCCGGGCCGCGTCGGTGATCCGGCGGGCGTGGCAGAGTTCGAGCAGCTGCACCCGGTCGCCGAACACGGCCCGCAGCCCGTCGCGGATCTCCTCCTCGGTGATCGGCACGTCCCTGGGCAGCGAGCGGCCCGGCCCGCCCATGGCGAGCCGGCGCAGCGGCCTGCCCTCGCTGTCGGTGCCGAGCGGGAAGATCCCCGTCCAGTGGCCGTCCGTGCTGTGGTGGTGGGTGGGCAGGCCGTCGGCGCCGCTGAGCCGCACGTCGGCGGCGATCGTGGTCACGGTGCCCGCGCGGCCGGGGAATTCGGCCTTGAGCAGCTTCCGCGCGGTGCTGTGGGCGCCGTCGGCGGCGACCAGGTGGCGGGCGCGCAGCGACCGGCCGTCGGCGAAGGTCGCGGTGACGGACTCCTCGTCCTGGGCGAGGGCGACCAGCTCGTGGTCGCGCCTGACCTTCAGGCCCTGCCCGGCCAGATGGTCTTCCAGGAAGGCCTCCAGCGCGACCTGGGGCACGGAGCGCCAGGGCTGACGGGGGCGGTGGGCGCCCGGTCCGGTGTCGGGGGTGGGGGCGTCCGGCAGCGGGATGCCGGCGAAGTGGCTCCCGCCGACCGGGTGTTCGCCGCCGGCCAGCAGCGGTTCCAGCAGCCCGCGCTGGTCGAGCGCCTCCAGCGTCCGGGTCTGTACGCCGCCCGCCCTGGACAGGGTGCTGCGCGCGGGCAGCCGGTCGACGAGCACGGTCGACGCGCCCGCCAGCAGCAGTTCGTTGGCCGCCGTCAGGCCGGTCGGTCCGGCTCCGACGACAAGTACGTCGGTGTCCATGGTGGTCTCCTCAGGATCCGTCAGGTGTTTCGTTGACGGGTCAACGCTCGCCCCGGCGGCGGCCGTTGGGCCAGTGACCGGCGCGGTGACGGCGGAATCCGGCACCGGCTACCCTCGGCACGGTGGAATCCGACTACGACGAGCTGGACCGCCGCCTCGTCCACGCCCTGCAGATCGACGGCCGGGCCCCGTTCAGCACCCTCGCGGCCGTCCTCGGGGTCTCGGACCGCACCGTCGCGCGCCGGTACGCCCGGCTGCGCTCGTCCGGGGCGGTGCGGGTGCTCGGCGGGGTCGACCCGGTCGCGCTGGGCGCGGAGCTGTGGCTGCTGCGGGTGCGCTGCGCGCCCTCGGCGGCGGTCGCGGTGGCCGAGGCGCTGGCCCGCCGCCCCGACACCTCCTGGGTGAGCCTGACCTCGGGCGGCACCGAGATCACCTGCACCGTGCGCGCCGAGACGGAGGCCGACAGCGAGGCCCTGCTGCTGGCCCGCCTGCCGCGCACGCCGAGGGTGGAGGGCGTGAGCGCGCACTCGGTGCTGCACACCTTCTACGGCGGCCCGGACAGCCTGATCGCCAAGCTCGGCCCGCTGCCCCCGGCGGCTGTCGCGGCCCTGCGCCCGGCGCCGCCACCGCACGGGCCGTCGCCGGACCGGCGGCCGCAGCCGCAAGAACCGTCGCAGCCGGAAACGCCGCCCCAACCGCCCGGCCCGGTACGGCTGGACGACGGCGACCGCCGACTGCTCGCCGCCCTCGGCACGGACGGCCGCGCCGGGTTCGAGGAACTGGCCGCCGTCACCGGCTGGTCCCCGACCACCGTCCGGCGCCGGATGGCGGAGCTGCGCCAACGCGGGCTGCTCTACCTGGACATCGACTGCGACCCGCGCCTGCTCGGTGTCGGCACCAGGACCCTGCTGTGGGTCTCGGTCGCTCCCCCGTACCTGGAGGAGGCCGGGCGCGCACTGGCCGGGCACCCGGAGGTCGCCTTCGCCTGCGCGACGACCGGTCGGACCAACCTGTACGCCACCGTGGTGTGCGCGGACCAGCGCGCCCTCTACCGCTACCTGACCACCCGGATCGCCGCGCTCCCGGCCGTCACCCACGTCGAGACGGCACCGTCGATCAGGACGGTCAAACAGGCCGCGAACCGCGGGTAGCGGCCGGGAGCGACGTGGCGCCGGCGGGCGGGGTCAGGGCCTGGCGGTGGCACTCCTCGCGGTCGGTCAGGACGCCTTGTGCCGCGGCCGGCCGGTGTGTTCCAGGGCCTGCTGGAGCTCGTCGCGGCTCATGGTGGAGCGGTGGGGGATGTCGAGGTCGGTGGCCCGTTTGTAGAGCTCGGCCTTGGTGAGCCGGGACAGCTGGCGGCCACCGGTGGCGGCGCGCTTCGCGGGCTCGGCGGCGGCGCCGGCCCGGGCCGCGGTGCTCTTCTTCCCTCCGGTCGGCTTGGGCGAGCGGCCGGTGCGGGCGGCCGAGGGCTGCGGCTGGTCGGCGCCCCTCCTCCGGGGCCGGTCGGCCGGTTCGCCCTTGGCGGCCTCGAGGCTGCGGCGCAGGGCGTCCATGAGGTCGATGACGTTGGTGGCCTCGGGGGCGGGCCCCGCGGAGACGGCGATCTCGCGGCCGGCGAGTTTGTCCTGGACGAGTTGCTTGACCTGTTCCTCGTAGGTGTCGTGCCACTCGTCGGGCTTCCACTCGATGGCGAGCATGCCGATGAGCTGCTCGGCGGTCCTGACCTCCTGTGGGGACAGCTTGACCTTCTCCGGCAGGTCGCCGATCTCGCGGCGCGGGTCGCGGACCTCGTCCGCGAAGTGCATGGTGTGGAGCTTGAGGATGCCGCTCTCGGAGCGCACGGCCGTCAGGTACTCCTTGCCGCGCATGGCGAACATCGCCAGCCCCGCCTTGCCCGCGTGTTCGAGGGCCTCGACCAGGAGCGCGTAGACCTTCTGGTACTCCTTGCCGCGGGGGCCGAGGTAGTAGGTGCGGTCGAAGAAGATCGGGTCGATGTCGGCGAGGTCGACGAACCCGGCGATGTCGATGGTGCGGGAACGGCCGGGGGAGATCTGCTCGAGCTCGTCGGGCTCCACGACCACGTACTCGCCCTCGGTGACCTGGTACCCCTTGACGATGTCCGCGTAGTCGACGTCCTTGCCGGTGCGCTCGTTGACGCGCTTGTTGCGGACCCGGTCGGAGGTGCCGCGCTGCAGCTGGTGGAAGTGGACGTCGTGGGACTGCGTCGCGGTGTACAGGGCCACGGGCACGGTCACCAGGCCGAAGGTGAGCACGCCCGTCCAGACCGGTCTGGCCATCGCCGTCTCCTTCCACGGCCCCCTAGCTGCGGATTCCCCCACAGGCACGGTCGAATCCACCGCCGGGAGCGCGACCGGGGAGCGGCTTCGGCTGACGGCGCATCAGCCGGACGCTCCGCGGTCGACGCCCCACCCCGGGGCGGCCGCCGGCACGCGACGACAGGGCAGGCGGGCCGGGACAGCCGGGGCCGTCCGGTCGGTCCTCGCAGGACTCCCGGCCCGCGCCGCCCAGGGCTCCCGGCCCGCTCAGCCCGCCCAGGACTCGGCCCGCTCAGTCCTCGCCGAGGACGGCATAGGTCTCCGCGTCGCCCTGCTCCGCGCTCTCGTCGTCCGGTACGCCCGACGGGCCGGAGCGGGCCGGTCCGCCGACGTCGGACCGTTCGAGCGGGCGGGCGGCTTCGGCCGGACGGCCTTCGCGCGCGTCCATGGTGGTCACCTCCGGGTGCGGGGCCCCGGCCGGTCGCCGGGGATCGACCCCGCTGGCTACCCGGGCGGAGGTGGGGCAAACCGGGCGGAGGTTTCACCGGGCCGGGGCCGGTTAACCGCTCGGCGGAGGAACGACAGCACCAGAGGCCCCCGTCCGAGGAAACCGAGGCTGACATGACCGCGTTCGGCTACTTCCTGTCCTGCGAGGAGTTCACCCCCGCCCAGCTGGTCGAGCAGGCCAGGATGGCGGAGCAGGCCGGGTTCACCCGGCTGGCGATCTCCGACCACTTCCACCCGTGGAACGACGCCCAGGGCAGCAGCCCGTTCGTCTGGGGCGTGATCGGGGCACTGTCCCAGGTCACCCGGCTGCCGGTGACCACCCTCGTCACCTGCCCGACCGTCCGGCTCCACCCCGCCGTGACGGCCCAGGCGGCGGCGACGGCGGACGTCCAGCTGGACGGCGGGCTGCGGCTCGGCGTGGGGACCGGCGAGGCGCTCAACGAGCACGTCCTCGGGGACCGCTGGCCCCCGTACGAGGTCCGGGCCGACATGCTGGAGGAGGCCGTCGCGGTGATGCGCGAGCTGTTCACCGGCAGCTCGGTCTCCCACCGCGGCGCCCACTACACCGTCGAGAACGCCCGGCTCTACACCCCGCCGAAGGACGGCCGGCTGCCCGTGTACGTCTCGGCCTTCGGCCCCAAGGCGGCCGAGCGGGCGGCCGCGTTCGCGGACGGCCTGGTCACCATGACGCCGGACACCGAGCTGATCGGACGCTACCGCGCGGCCGGAGGGGCGGGGCCGGTGATCGGCGGGGTGAAGGTGTGCTGGTCGCAGGACCGCGAGCGGGCGGTCAAGACCGTCCACCGGCTCTGGCCGAGCGAGCTGCTGCCCGGTGAGCTCGCCCAGATCCTGCCCACCCCGCAGCACTTCGAGCAGGCCACCGAGCTGGTCACCGAGGAGATGGTCGCCGACGCGGTGACCTGCGGCGACGACCCGCAGGAGCACATCGACCAGCTTCGCGCCTACGTCGGGGCGGGCTTCGACGAGGTGTACGTCGGCCAGATCGGCCAGGAGCAGGAAGGCTTCTTCGACTTCTACCGCGAGCAGATCCTGCCCCAAGTGGCCTGAGCGCCGAGGAGCGTGCCGTGACCGCTTTCCCGCCCTGGAGCCTGCGCGAGTACGCCTTCCTCGCCGACGGCGAACGCGGCGCGCTGGTGGGCCCGTTCGGCGAGATCGCCTGGCTCTGCGCGCCCCGGTGGGACTCCGACCCGCTGTTCGCCGGCCTGGTCGGCGGCAGCGGGGTGTACGCGGTGACACCGGTCGGCCGGTTCGTCCCCGGCGGCTACTACGAGAACGGCGGACTGATCCGCCGCAGCCGGTGGGTCACCGAACAGGGCGAGGTGGAGTGCCGCGAGGCGCTGGCCCTGCCCGCCGATCCGCACCGGCTGGTCCTGCTGCGCCGCGTCACCGCCGCGTACGGGCCGGCCCGGCTGCGGATCCGGCTGGCCGCCGGCAAGGGCTTCGGAGCGGACCGCACCCGCCCCCCGCGCCGCACGGCGGACGGCTGGACGATCCGCACCGGGCCGCTGCACCTGCGCTGGACGGGAGCCGGGACGGCCCGCCCTGACCAGGACGGGCAGCTCACCGCGGAGGTCGTGCTCGACCCGGGCGAGCGGCTGGACCTCGTCCTGGAGGTCTGCGACGGCGGCTTCGACGGCCCGCCGCCCGACCCCGACCGGTGCTGGCTCGCCACCGAACGCGGCTGGCGCGACGCCGTACCGGACCTCGCCCACACCCTCGACGGGCGCGACGCCCGCTTCTCCTACGCCGTGCTCCGCGGACTCACCTCCCCGGCCACCGGGGGCATGGTCGCCGCGGCCACCACGAGCCTGCCCGAACGTGCGGAGGAGGGCCGCAACTACGACTACCGCTACGTCTGGATCCGCGACCAGTGCCTGGCCGGACAGGCCGTCGCCGCCTGCGGGCCGTACCCGCTCCTGGACGACGCGGTGCGGTTCACCACCGCGAGGCTCCACGAGCACGGCCCGCGGATCGCCCCGGCGTACACCGTGACCGGCGGGCGGGTCCCCGACCAGCGCACCGTCGACCTGCCCGGCTACCCGGGCGGCCACGACCAGGTCGGCAACCGGATCAACCGGCAGTTCCAACTGGACTCCTTCGGCGAGGCGTTGCTGCTGTTCGCGGCCGCCGCCCGGCATGACCGGCTGGACCCGGACGCCCACCGCGCGGTCCGCATCGCGGCCGCGGCCATCGCCGCCCGCTGGCGCGAACCGGACGCCGGGATCTGGGAGTTGGACGATCGCCGGTGGACCCACAGCCGGCTGATCTGCGCCGCGGGCCTGCGGGCGATCACCCGCCCGCGGGTGGCCGCGGCGGCGGGCCTGTCCGCCGGGCTCGCGGCCGAGTGGAACGCCCTGGCCGACCGGCTGCTGGCCCGCACCGCCCGCCGCTCGCTGCACCCCTCCGGCCGGTGGCAGCGCTCCCCCGACGATCCGGCACCCGACCTCGCGCTGCTGCTCCCGCCGGTCCGCGGCTGCCCGGCTCCCGACGACCCGCGCACCGTCGCCACCCTGCGCGCCTGCCGCGAGGAGCTGACCGACGGCCACTACGCCTACCGGTTCCGGCACGACGAGCGCCCGCTGGCCGAGGCCGAGGGTTCGTTCGTGCTCTGCGGGTTCCTGCTGGCGCTCGCCGAGCACCAGCAGGGCGACACCGTGGCGGCGGCCCGCTGGTTCGAGACCACCCGCGGGCTGTGCGGCTCGGCCGGCCTGTTCTCCGAGGAGTACGACGTCGCCCAGCGGCAGCAACGCGGCAACCTGCCGCAGGCGTTCGTGCACGCGATGCTGCTGGAGTCCGCCGCCCGTCTGGCGCTGCCGCCCGGCCCCTGACCGCGGCCGTGGTCTCCGCCGGCTGCCCGGGTCAGGCGGCTCGGCCGGGTCGGCCGCCCGGTTCGGCACCGTGCAGGTGGTAGACCGCGAAGGCCCGCCCGATGACCGGCTGGGCGACGTTGCGCACCCGGACACCGCAGGCGGTGAGGCCTCGCTCGGTGCCGAGGTGGGCGTGCCCGTGCACCGCCAGGTCCGCCCCGGCCTCGTCGATGGCCTCGGCGAGCAGGTAGCTGCCCAGGAACGGGTAGATCTCCGGCGGCTCGCCGGCCAGGGTGTCCGGCACCGGGGCGAAGTGGGTCAGCGCGATCCGCAGGTCGCAGCCGGCGGCGGTGAGTCCGTCCAGCGCCTCGCGCAGCCCGTCCGCGCAGTGCCGGGAGTACCGGATGAAGGCCTTCATCTCGGGTTCGCCGAACTCACCGCCGCTGCGGCCGGCGAACCCGCCGCCGAACCCCTTCGTGCCCGCCACGCCGACGAGCCGACCGTCCACCCGGACGACGGTCGAGCTGCGTTCCAGCACCCGCACGCCGTGGGACTCGAGGATCCGGGTGACCTCGTCCGCCCGGCCCGCGTCGTAGTCGTGGTTGCCGAGGACGGCGACCACCGGCACGGGCAGGCCGGCGACCTCCTCCCCCACCACCGCCGCCTCCTCGGGCGTGCCGTGCCGGGTCAGGTCGCCGGCCAGCAGCAGCACGTCGGCCAGGTCCGCCACGGTGGCGAAGGCGGGCCGGAGCGCTCCGCGGCTGTCCGGGCCCAGGTGGATGTCCCCCACGGCGGCCACCCGGATCACGGCAGGTCCTCCGCGCCCACCGGCGGCCGGCCGTCGGCCAGGGCGATGTCGGTGTACACCGTGAGCCCCGCCAGGGCCTCGGCGACGATGCGCTGGACGGCTGCGCGGCGCCCCTCGTTCGGTACGGTGCCGGAGACGGTGACGTGGGAGCCGTGCAGTTCGATCCGCAGGCCGAGTTCGCCGACCTCGTCGTCGGCCAGCCGGTCACGCAGGTGGGCGAGCCGGTACTCGGTGTCGTCGGCGCCTCTCATGGCGCGGCCTCCTCGGGTTCGATCACCTGGAGCCGTTCCAGGAGGAAGAGGAAGGCGGCCGCCATCGGCGCCTCCCCGCGCTCGGCGCGCACCCGCCGCCAGTCGACCTTCTCCCGCAGCGGGCGCACCACCGACAGCACCGCCCCGAAGTCGCAGTGGTGCTCGGAGAAGGCCGCGAGCAGGCTGCTGACCAGGTCGGTGGCGGAGAGCACCGGCATGTGCACCGAGTCGACCGGTAGCACCTCGGCGCGGTCCAGCAGTTCGGAGGTGACCGGGCGTTTGGCGAGTTCGAGGATGAGGTCGATGTCCTGGCCCAGGCAGCGGGCCTTGATCAGCCAGTCCTCCGGCGGGAGGAAGACCTGCAGCCCGGCCTCGCGCAGGGTGCGGGTGACGGCGTCGACGTCCTCGCGGCGGATGCAGAAGTCGGCGTCGTGCTGGAGGCGCACCACCGCTCCGTGCGCGTAGGCGGCCACCCCGCCCGCCAGCGCGAACGGGTGGTCCTTGGCCTTGAGCAGTGAGGCGATGCGCTTCGCCGCCTCCAGGATGGCCTGGGTACGGTCCGGCGGCAGCTGCCCCGAGGTCTCGTCGCGCGGCCATTCGTCCACCCGCGGGCGCGGCGGCCGGGGCGGATCGGGTTCGTCGACGCGGTGGTCCATCGCGTCCTCCTCCTCGGCCGGCGGATTCGGGGCGATCCCACGGCTACCCCGACGGCGGGGATTCACGCCGGGCGCGGGCTGCTCCGTCCGGGTGACCGGCGGGGGCGGCGGCACGCGGCGGTGGCCCGGCCGGTGGGCGATGGCTGCGGCGGGCGGCGGGGCCCGGGCCAACGCCTGCAGCCGCAGGCGCTTCCGCCGGCTTGCGCCGTCCGGGCGCTCCCGCCGGCTACTCGACCTGCACGGCGATCAGACAGGTGTCGTCTCCGGTGTCGGCGGAACTGAGGGCGAGCAACCGGTCGAGGTAGCCCTCCAGGTCCCGGCCGGGCGCCCCGGCGGCGCGGATCAGCTGGTCGACGGACTCCTCGACCGGGCGGTCCCGGCGCTCGACCAGGCCGTCGGTGTACAGCAGCAGGACGTCCCCGGGCACCAGCTGCAGCCCGTGCTCCTCGTACCGGACGTCCTCCAGGGCGCCGAGCAGGACGCCGTGCGGCAGCGGCAGCAGTTCGGCGCTGCCCGGCCCGAGCAGGACCGGCGGGAGGTGGCCGGCCCGGGCCCAGCGCAGTCGGCCGCCCGCCGGGTCGAACAGCGCGCACACGGCGGTGGCGGTGACCTGGGCGGGTTCACCCAGTGCCACCGTGTTCGCCCACTCCAGCAGCCGCCCCGGCCCCGCCCCGGTGACGGCCAGGCCGCGCAGCGCGTGCCGCAGGGCGACCATCCCGGTGGCCGCCTCGACGCCGTGGCCGGCCACGTCGCCGACGGCCAGCAGGACCCGCTTGTCGGGCAGCGGCAGCACGTCGTACCAGTCGCCGCCCACCCGGTCGCGCTGGGCCGCGGGGCGGTAGCGCACGGCCACCTGGAGGCCGGCGGTGGCGAGCGCCGGGGGCGCGGCGGGCAGGATGGCCTGCTGCAGCCGCAGGGCCAGCTGCTCGCGCTCGGCCGCCTGGTGCTCGGAGTCGGCGAGGCGGGCCCGGGTGGCGCCGAGGGCGACCTCGGTCGAGTGCTGGGCGGAGACGTCCTGGTAGGCGCCGCGGATCGCGGTGGTCCGGCCCTCGTCGTCGAGCACGGGCTCGGCGATCACCCGGGTGTAGCGGTGGGTGCCGTCGGGCTGGGCGAGGCGGAAGACCGCCGAGGCGGTGCGGTGGCGGCGGACCACCCGGTCCAGCAGTCGGCGGACCGCCGGGGCGTCGTCGGGGTGGGCGTGCCGGGTGAGCCGGCCGAGGGGGACCGGGTCGGCGTCCGGCGGAAGGCCGAAGAGCTCCCGCAGGCCCTCGCTCCACTGGACCCGGCTGCCGCCGGGGCCCTCCACGAACCCGGCGACCCGGGCCAGCCGCTGGGCCTGGTCCAGCAGGCCGCTCCGCTCGACGGGGTCGGCCTGCCCGTCCTCCCGGTCGCGCCCCTGCTGCCACTCGACCAGCAGCCCGCCGTGGAGCGGCGCGACCGCGAGCAGGACGGTGTCCGGGACGGTCAGCCCGCCGCGGTGGAAGACGAGCCGCAGGTGCTGCGCGGGCAGCGGCTCGCCGGTCTCGTGGACCCGCACCAGCCGCTCGAACAGGCCGGTGGCGGAGGCGACGGGGTAGGCCTCCAGCAGCCGGACCCCCTCCAGTCGGCGCCGGGGCCGGCCCAGCGGATCGCGGAACCGCGCGTTGACGCGGACGATCGTGAAGTCCACGACCCGCCCCTCCACCAGGACGGGCTGCAGCAGCAGGGCCGGCGTGGCGAGCCCCTCCAGGAAGTCCGGTGGGTCCTCGGGCGGCGAGGCGGGCTCGTCCTCGTGCAGCAGGGTCGCGCACAGCTCGGCGAGCGCCCGCAGCTGGCGGCGCTGCGCCCCGCCGAGGGCCGGGGCGGGCGCCTGCCAGAGCACCTCCAGTGCGCCCCGGCGGCGGCCGCCGTCGACCGTGGGCAGCACCGCCCGTGCCGAGCCGGGGTCCACCGACGGGTCCTCGCTCCCCGGCTCGCCCGGCCAGAGCTCCGCTCCCTCGGCGACGGAGCGCTGCGCGGGCGTCGGGACACCGGGCGGGACGCGGGCCCACGGGGCGACCTCGGCGGCGGGGAGCCCGGCGTGCGCCGCGAGGGCGAGGACGCCGCCGGGCAGGCGCCGCCAGACGACGACGGCGTGGGCGCCGAGTGCGGCGCCCAGCTGCTCCAGCACGGCTTCGGCGGCGCGCTGCAGGTCCGGGACGGCGGCGAGCGCGGACGGCACGGTGTCGGCGGCGTCCCCGGGCGCACCGGGGTGGCCGGGGACGGGCACGGGGGCCGGCGATCCGGCGATGTCGGCGGCCAGCGAGGGCACCGGGACGCCGGCGTCCCGTGCCAGGCGGGCGAGGTGGACCGCCGCCTCGACGGGCAGCAGGCCGAGGCGCTCGGCGAGGATCCCGGTGGCCAGGTCGACCAGCGAGCGGCCGCGGGCCCCGGCCTGGACGTGGCGGACCTCGTCCTGCAGCCGGCGGACGGTCGCGGCCAGGGCCTGCGCCGTGGGGTCCGGTGACTGGCTCGGTTCGGTCATTTCGCGTCCAGCCGGTCGGCCTTCCCGAAGGGAACCGCCGGGGCGCGTCCGGGAGGGACGCCCCCCGGTCGGGGGGAGGGGGAGGACGGCGGGTGCCGTCCTGCTCCCACTGTGCCACCGGCGGCCCCGGGCGGCAGCGCGCCCGGTGTCAGCGGGCGGGCCGCCCGAGCAGGCTCCGGTCCAGGTCGGCCAGCAGTTCGGCGGTGTCGCGGTGGACCTCCGCGGCGCCCGCGGCGAGCAGCTCCCGCGCGTCGGAGCCGCCGGTCTCCACCGCGATGCAGGGCACCCGCGCCCGGCCGGCCGCCGTGACGTCCCAGACGGTGTCGCCGATGAACACGGCGTGCTCGGGCTCGGCGTCCGCCCGGGCCAGGGCGGCGCGGACCAGGTCGGGGGCGGGCTTGGTGGCGCTCACGTCGTCGGCGGAGGTGGCCGCGGTGATCGCGTCGTCCGCGTCGAGCGCCCGGCGCAGCACCACGAGTTCCCGTTCGGACGCGGAGCTGGCGAGGATGACCCGCCAGCCCCGGTCGGCACAGGCGCGCAGCAGGTCGGCGGCGCGCGGCAGCGGCTGGATCTGCGGCCAGAACCGGGCGTACAGGGCGTCGTGGGCGGCGGTGATCGCCTCGTCGTCGCCGTGGTCGCGCTCACTGCCGAGCAGGTGGTCCAGGAGCTGGTCGGAGCCCATGCCGACGGCCCGGTGGACCCGGGAGGTGGGGACGGTCCGGTCGTACTGCCGGAGCGCCTCCCACCAGGCGAGGGCGTGGAAGTAGGCGGTGTCGAGCAGGGTGCCGTCGACGTCGAACAGCGCCGCCGGGGTCGTGGTCATGGACTCCTCCTTCCGGTCCGCCCCTGGTGGGGCCGGACGCGTGCGCGGCTGCGGTCGGCCCGGTTCACGAGGACGGCGCCCGCAGTCCGGAGCGTTCGCCCGCCGCCAGCAGGCCGGCGGCGCGGTCGACCAGGGCCATGATGGTCAGCGCCGGGTTGGCGCTGCCCTGGGTGGGCAGCACGCTGCCGTCGGTGATCAGCAGGTTGGGTACGGCGAAGGTGCGCAGCCGGTGGTCCACCACGCCGGCCAGCGGGTGGTCGGCCATCCGGCAGCCGCCGACCAGGTGGGCGTAGCGGTCGATGGTGATGACCTCGCTCGCGCCGGCGGCCCGCAGGATGGATTCCATCACCCCGCGGGCGGCGGCGATCACCTGCCGGTCGTTGTCGCACTGGGAGTAGGAGAACTCGGCCACCGGGAGGCCGTTCCGGTCGGTCTCGGCGGCGAGGGTGACCCGGTTGTCGGGTTGGGGCAGCAGCTCGGCGACGGCACCGAGGGTGGCCCAGTGCACGTAGTCGGAGAGGTAGGCGCGCAGGTCGGCGCCCCAGTGTCCCTGGGCGACGACGTGCTCCGCCCAGGTGATCGGCAGCGGCGAGGTGTTCTGGATGGTGAAGCCGCGCTTGTAGGGCTTGGTCGGGTCGGTCTCGTAGTACTGCTCGGTGGAGACCTCGGGCGGCGGGGCCTTGTAGGCGCGGACCTCCTCCTCGAAGCGGCCGGAGGTCTGCGGGGCGCCCTGCACCATGACGTAGCGGCCGACGAGGTCGTGGTCGTTGCACAGGCCCTCCGGGAAGCGTGTGGAAGTGGAGTTGAGCAGCAGCCGCGGGGTCTCGATGGCGTACCCGGCGACGGCGACGGTGCGGGCCCGCTGGAGGTGCTCGCGGCCGTGGTGGAAGTAGCGGACGCCGCGGGCGAGCCCGTCGTGGTCGAGTTCGACGGCCGCGGCCATGCAGTCGGCGCGGATCTCGGCGCCGTGCACGAGGGCGTCCGGGACGTGGGTGATCAGCGGGGACGCCTTGGCGTTGACCTTGCAGCCCTGGAGGCAGAAGCCGCGGTAGATGCAGTGCGGGCGGCGGCCGAAGCGGCCGTTGGCGATGGCGACCGGGCCGACCCGGGCCTCGATGCCGAGGGCGGCGGCGCCGCGCAGGAAGATCTCGCCGTTGCCGCCGACGGGGTGCGGCGGGTGCGGGTAGGGGTGCGGGTCGCCCCAGGGCCAGTACTGGCCGGCGACGGGCAGCTCGTACTCCACGCGGCGGTAGGACTCGCGCAGGTCCTCGTAGTCGATCGGCCAGTCGGCGCCGACGCCGTCGAGGGTGTGGGTGCGGAAGTCCGAGGGGTGCAGGCGGGGTGCGTAGCCGGCGAAGTGGACCATCGAGCCGCCCACGCCGCGGCCGGAGTTGTTGGAGCCGAGCGGCACCGGGTCGGAGCCGGAGATGAGCCGCGGCTCGGTCCAGTACAGGTGGTGGGAGGCGGCCTCGTCGCTGACCCAGTCGGTGAGCGGGTCCCAGAACGGGCCGGCCTCCAGCACGACGACGCTCCAGCCCCGGCGGGCCATCCGCTGGGCCAGCGTGGCGCCGCCGGCCCCGCAGCCCACGATCAGCAGGTCGACCTCGTCGGAGTCGGCGTAGCGCCGCATGTCGCGCCGCAGGGTGTGGTCGAAGCCGTGCCCGTGCTCGGGCAGCAGCCACGCGGAGGCGTTGGAGCGGCGCACCTCGCGCTGGGCGGCGGCGTTGGCCCGTACGGTCCCGGCGGCGGCGCGCAGCCGGGAGTGCCGGCCGGGGTCGGTGGCGGGCGGCACGGGAGCGGGCGGCCGGTCGTCGGGCGGCCGGGGCGGCTTCGAGTGGGCGTCGGCGACCTCCCAGGGCTCGCGCTGGTCGACGCCCAGGCGCAGGTAGCCGCGCGGGTGGGCGGGGCCGCCGAAGCCGATCTCGCTCCAGGCGGTGGGGTGGGAGTAGTAGGCGGTGCAGGCGTAGCGGGTCCACAGGCTCCAGACGTGCTGGGCGGGCAGTCCGTGCCAGCGCTCGCCGCGGAGTTCCTGGACCCGCCCGACCAGGGCCCGCTGCTGGACCTCGGAGAGCGCGGCGAAGGGGCCGTCCGCGTCCTCGTCCAGGGCGCGCAGGCTGCGCCGCCAGGCCTCGTCGTCGGGCGGCATGTCGGCGTAGTGCCAGCCGTCGGTCTCCAGCTCGGCGAGCCGGGCGTCGATCATCGGCAGCAGCGGGACGTCGGGGTGGTCGAGCAGCAGGTCGAGCAGGGCGCGGGCGGTGGCCTCCTCGGCGGGGGTGAAGAAGCGCAGCGGCGGGAGCGGGCCGGTGCGGGCCACGACGGCGGCCACCGTCTCGCGGTCCCAGTGCCGGGACTGGCTGAGCGCGTCGTAGCCGGGGAAGCGCGGCTCAGGCATCACGCGACTCCCGGCGCAGTACGGCGGCGACCAGGCCCATCCCTCCGACCATGCTCATCAGCAGCGGCGCGAACAGCGGCGGCCCCATCTCGACGTTGTAGCGGGCCATCGCCCAGCCGCCGGGCTTCTGGGCGACGCCGCGCACGTGCAGCCAGGTGCCCTGGAGGCCGTTGGCGGTGATGGCGGCGGAGGCGACCGGCAGCAGGGTGCGGGCGGCCCTGGGGCTGAGCGCCCCGGCGATCCCGGCCGCCGCGCCGACCGGTCCGAGCACGACCGGCCACCACATCATGCGGTTGCCGAATCCGGCCCGGTCGTGCTCCAGGTAGATCTCGGCGGCGGTGATCACCGAGCCGATGCCGGTGGCCATGGCCAGGGAGCGCTGGAAGCGGCCGGTGCGGATGTTGCGCACCGCGAGCCCGGCGCCCCGCCGGGCCTGGTCAGTGGCGCCCATGCCGGCCCCCGAACGACGGCAGGAACTCCTGGAGCTTGGCCTTGAAGCCCTGGCGGACCATGGCCGCGCGGTCGGCGTCCCCGCGCAGTACGGACGTCGCGGCGGCCTGGATCTGGTCCCAGGTGGCGTGCGGGGGGATCGGCGGCACGGCCGGGTCGGTGCGCAGTTCGAGGACGAACGGGCGGTCGGCGGCGAGGGCGCGCTGCCAGCCGTCCTGGACGTCCTCCGGGGCGTCCGCCCGTTCGGCGCCGAGGCCGAGGCTGCGGGCGAAGCCGGCGTAGTCGACGTCCGGCAGCTCCTGGGAGGGCAGGAAGCTGGGTGACCCCTCCATGGCCCGCAGCTCCCAGGTCACCTGGTTGAGGTCCCGGTTGTTGAGCACCGCGACCACCAGCCGGGGGTCGTCCCAGTGCTGCCAGTACTTGGCGATGGTGATCAGCTCGGCGAGGCCGTTCATCTGCATCGCGCCGTCACCGACCAGGGCGATCGCCGGCCGGTCCGGGTGGGCGAACTTGGCGCCGATCGCGTAGGGGACGCCGGGGCCCATGGTGGCCAGGGTGCCGGAGAGCGAGCCGCGCATCCCGGCGCGGAAGCGCAGGTGCCGGGCGTACCAGTTGGCGGCGGAGCCGGAGTCTGCGGTGACCATCGCGTCGTCGGGCAGCAGGTGGTCGAGGGTGTGGATCGCGTACTCGGGGTTGATCGGGTCCGCACCGACCCGGGCCCGCCGCTCCATCACGTCCCACCAGCGCTCGGTGTTGTCGCACACGGTGCGCTGCCAGTCGCGGTCCTCCTTGCGGGCCAGCAGCGGCAGCAGCGCGTCCAGGGTGCGCGCGGCGTCACCGACGAGGTTGACCTCGTACGGGTAGCGCAGCCCCACCATGAACGGGTCGAGGTCGATCTGCACGGCCCTGGCCTGGCCGAACTCGGGCAGGAACTGGGTGTACGGGAAGCTGGAGCCGATGGTGAGCAGGGTGTCGCAGTCGCGCATCAGCTCGTAGGAGGGGCGGGTGCCGAGCAGGCCGATCGCCCCGGTGACGTACGGCAGCGTGTCCGGCAGGGCGTCCTTGCCGAGCAGCGCCTTGGCGACGCCGGCGCCGAGCAGTTCGGCGGTCTGCTGGACCTGCTCGCGGGCGTGCCGGGCACCCTGGCCGACCAGCATCGCGACCTTGCGTCCGGAGTTGAGCACGTCGGCGGCCCGGCGCAGTTCGCCGTCCTCGGGGACGACCGTCCAGCGGGGGCTGCCGAGGCTGGAGGGCACCATCTTGAAGGCGTGCTCGGGCGGGCTGTAGTCCAGCTCCTGGACGTCGGCGGGCACGATCACGGCGGTCACGGTGCGGCGGGCGGTGGCGGTGCGCAGCGCCCGGTCGAGCACGTTGGGCAGCTGTTCGGGGACGGTCACCATCTGGCAGTACTCGGCGGCGACGTCCTTGAACAGGCTCAGCAGGTCGACCTCCTGCTGGTAGGAGCCGCCCATGGCGCTGCGGTTGGTCTGCCCGACGATCGCCACCACGGGGACGTGGTCGAGCTTGGCGTCGTAGAGGCCGTTGAGCAGGTGGATCGCACCCGGGCCGGAGGTCGCGGCGCACACCGCGGTGCGGCCGGAGAACTTGGCGTAGCCGACCGCCTCGAAGGCCGCCATCTCCTCGTGCCGGGCCTGGACGAAGACGGGGTTGTTGTCGGCGCGGCCCCAGGCGGCCACCAGCCCGTTGATGCCGTCACCGGGGTAGCCGAAGACGTAGCGGACGTCCCAGGCACGCAGTCGTTCCAGGATGTGGTCGGAAACCTTCGGGGACACAGTGCTCCTCCTTCTCGCTGCTGGTGCTCTCCGTACGACTTCTTCTCCGCCTCGCCTCCGCCCTCGACGGCCCCGACGACTCGGCGCCCCGAGGCCTCGACGTCCCGATGTCTCGGCGCCGACGGCTCCGCGCCCCGGCCCCTCGGCCCCGCCGTGACACGACGGTCCCCCGCAGCGCGGGTAACCGCTGCGGGGGACCGGAAACGCCCGCCCGGGAGGAAGTCAGCCCGCCTCCTCCGGTTCGTCGGCCCATCCGGGCGCGTCCTCGTTCTCCAGCTGCTCGCGCAGCAGGCTCAGCGTGGCGCTCAGCAGCCGGGAGACGTGCATCTGGGAGACGCCGATCCGCTCGGCGATCTCGGACTGGGTGCAGCCGTCCCAGAACCGCAGCTTGAGCACCTTCTGCTCGCGCTCCGGCAGCCTGGCCAGCAGGGGGCGCACGGCGGTGCGGAAGTCGGCGAGCTCGATGCCGGGATCGCAGCAGCCGAGCCGGTCCAGCAGCGCGCTGCCGGTCTCGTCGGTGTTCTGCTCGCGCAGGGCGTCCAGCGAGCTGGGGCGGTACACCCGGCCCGCCACCAGGCCCTCGGTGGCCTCCGCCACGCTCAGGTGGAGGTCCTCGGCGATCTCCTCGGGCTGCGGGAGGCGGCCGAGCTCCTGCTCCAGCCGGTCCGAGCCGCGGGCGACGGTCAGGTACAGCTCCTGCATGCTGCGCGGCACCCGCACCGGCCAGGAGGTGTCGCGGAAGAACCGCTTGATCTCCCCGGCGATGGTGGGGA
Source organism: Kitasatospora sp. NPDC048194 (assembly GCF_043202455.1). Taxonomy (NCBI): domain Bacteria; kingdom Bacillati; phylum Actinomycetota; class Actinomycetes; order Kitasatosporales; family Streptomycetaceae; genus Kitasatospora; species Kitasatospora sp. NPDC048194. The sequence goes on along the minus strand of NZ_JBIDAK010000016.1, from coordinate 63,742 downwards.
TGGCGTAGGTGACGAACTCGACGCCGCGCGCCGGGTCGAACCCGTCGACGGCCTTGATCAGGCCGATCGTACCGACCTGGAGGATGTCGTCCATGTCCTCCGCGCGGTGCCGGAAGCGGGCCGCGATGAACCGGACGAGCGGCATGTTGAGTTCGATGATCGTGCCGCGCACGTAGCTGTAGGCGTGGGTCTCCTGGGCGAGTCCGCCCAGGCGCTCGAACAGCGCGTCGCTGAGTTCGCGCGCTTCGGTCTTGCCCATCGAGCGCAGTTCGGCCTCGGTGGGCCTCGGTGGCAGATCGGACGGCGTGCCCGACGGCACGGTGGTGGTCCGTTCGCCGGTACGAGGTGTTTCCAGGGAGGTGGACACTGGTCTCTCCAGGTGACGGGGTGAACGCCTGGTGACGCCCGGCGGACTCGCGCCGGCGTGTCGAGGCTTCTTCCCCAGGACCCGTGCCGTCGGCTGGGCCCCGGTCGCACCCCGCGTTCGGGGTGCCGAGCGGCCGTTCGTCCATCCGACCGCATCCGTGTTCTACCCTACCTGCGACCTCGAATTCATGTTTTGGGTGGGTTTCTTGTATTTCCTCCGGGTACACGCGGTGGCGACAGGACTGCGACACGAGAGGAGGGCGGTCATGCCCCGAGGATCCAGCCCCAAGCGCGAGCGCCAGTACGAGCACATCAAGGACAGCGCGCTCGACCGGGGTGAGAGCGAGAAGCGGGCCAAGGAGATCGCCGCCCGTACGGTCAACAAGGAACGTGCCCGGCACGGCGAGTCGAAGACCGCGAGCCGCACCTCGACGCACGACATGTCGTCGAGCAGGCGCGGCGGGCAGCGCTCCCACCGGGGTGCCCAGGGCCCGACCTACGACCAGCTGTACAACGAGGCCAAGCACCGCAACATCAAGGGCCGTTCGAAGATGAACAAGCACCAGCTGGCCGACGCGCTGGGACGCTGAGCGCGCCCGGTACCCCTCGACGAGGTCCGTGAGGTCCCGCCATGACCATTCCGATGCCCCCGGATCCGGACACCCAGCCGATCCCCCATCCCAACCCCGCGCCCCGACCGGGCGAGGACCCCGATCCGGCGCCCCCGCCCGTGCCGCCGTTCCCGGCGCCCGACCCCGATCCGGCACCGCCGCTCGAACCGCACCCCGGCCAGCGCTGAGAGCCCCGGCCGGGGTTGACGGACCGTCGGCCTCCGGCCCTGCGCTCGGCCCGGGTTCACCCCGCCGCGGGGGCCCCCCCCCCCCCGGGGGGGGCGGCGCGGGGGGGGGGGGGGGGGGGCCCCCCCCGCCCCCCCCCCGCCCCCCGGCCCCCCCCCCCCCGGCG
>NZ_JBIDAK010000016.1:0-62404 GCF_043202455.1 Kitasatospora sp. NPDC048194 | reverse complement strand
TCTGGGGTTGGTCGGGGGGGTGTGGTTGGGTGCGCGGGCGGCGGCGGGGCGGCGGGCGTGGTTGTCCCCCCGCGCGGGCGCCCCCGGCGGGGGGGGGGGGGGGGCCGCCGCGGCGGTCGAGCGGGGAAGCCACCTCGAGCCACACGGACTTCCCCGTGCCCGCCGGCACGCTGCCCCAGGCTCCGGCGAGCCGGTCCACCACCCGCAGGCCGTGGCCGCCCGGGCGGCTCGGATCGGCGAACGGTCGCAGTTGCGGCCGCACCGGGCTGGCGTCCAGCACCTCCACCCGCAACCGGAGGCCGTCCCAGTGCAGCCGCAGCTCGTGCGGGCCTCCGGGGGCGTGCAGGCAGGCGTTGGTGACCAGTTCCGACACCATCAGCACGACGTCCTCGGCGACGGCCTCCTGCTCGTCGTCGGGCGCGGGCAGCCAGTGCCAGGACCGCAGTGCCTCACGGCTGAACTCGCGGCTGCGCTGGACCGCTCCCTGACTGCCGGTGAACACGAGCCGTCTCGTGTCTCCCGCGGCCGCTTGCGGTCCTGGTCCGGAGCGGTCCATGTCCAGCCCCCTTCACGCCGACCCGGGGGTCTCGCCCGCGTCTTCGGACGGCCCGTCGGCCGACGCCAGCGCCGCCCGCAGGTCGGGATGGATCCGCAGCACGGTGTCCGCGCCGGTGATCGCGAACAGCCGGGCCACGATCGGGCGCAGGCTCGCGAGTTCCAGGCGCAGCCCGGCGGCCTCGGCCTCGATCCGGGCGTGCAGCAGGATGTTGAGGCCGGTGGAGTCGCAGAACCGCAGCCCCGCGAGGTCGACGACGATCCGCTCGACGCCGTCCTCGGCGGGACCGGCGAGGACGGTGCGCAGGCGGTCCGCCGAGTCGTGGTCCAGCTCGCCCGCGACGGTGACCACGCGCGCCGGGCCGGCCCGGGCCACGGCGATGCGCAGCCCGCCGCCCTGTTCCTCCTCGGCCCCGGTGGGATCTTCGGCTCGCGGTGGCATGGCACGCTCCCTGGGCGATCGGGACGGCGACGTGCCGTCGCGACCATCATGCCGCGCGGCACGGACGCCCGGGCGCCCGGGAAGCCCCCGGAGCGCGGCCGGGTACGCCACTCGCTCCTCGTCCATGACCGGCGTTTGCCCGGACCTGTCGCGGCTACACGCTCCACGGACAGGAGGTGGAGGCGATCAGCATGACGACGCCGGACAGCGAGCGCGGGCACCTTCCGCGGCCGAGGACCGGTCGGCAGGAGTCGCCCGAGGAACGGGCGGACCGGCGCTGGGCCGAGCTGCTCCAGGAGGTGCGGGTCGCCCAGACCGGTTCCCAGATCCTCTTCGGGTTCCTGCTGAGCGTGGCGTTCATGCCGCGCTTCGCCCAACTCGGCGCTTTCGACCGGGGGCTGTACGTCTCGACGGTGGTCCTCGGTGCCCTCGCCACCGGCGCGCTGACCTCACCGGTCGCCTACCACCGGATCTTCGCCGGGCGCCGGCTGAAACCCGAACTGGTCGACGCGGCGGCCCGGTTGGTCGCCATCGGACTGGTGCTGCTGGCCCTGACCGTCAGCGCGGCGCTGCTGCTCCTGCTGCGGGTGGCGACCGGGTCGGCGGCCTCCGGCTGGATCACCGGCGCCGTCATGTTCTGGTTCGCGTCCTGCTGGCTGATCCTGCCCGTCCAGCACCTGCGCCGGCACGACGGCAAGTACACCCGGCCGCCGGACGACCCCGACACGGGCTCCGAACCCTGAGGTCTCGGTTCCTGACGTTCCGGTCCCTGATGTCTCGGGCCCTCGCGTCTCGGTCCCTGACATTTCGGGCCCTGACGTTCCGGGCCCTGACGTTTCGGTGCCCGCCCGCCCGGCAAGACGCCCCGCCATGACGAGACGCACCCGTTCCATGCCCCGCACCGTCGTCATCACCGGTGCCACGGCCGGGGTCGGCCGCGCCTGCGTCCGGGCCTTCGCCACCGGGGGCGACCGCCTGGTGCTGGTCGCCCGCGGCATGGCCGGGCTGCGCGCCGCCTCGGCCGAGGCGGAGGCGGCGGGTTCGCCGGTGCGCACCGTCCTGGCGGACGTGTCCGATCCGGAGGCCTGCGAGGCGGTGGCCGCCCGGGCCGAGGCGGAGTTCGGCCCGATCGACGTCTGGGTCAACGACGCCTTCGTGTCCGTCTTCGCGCCCTTCACCGAGATCAGCCCCGCCGAGTTCCAGCGGGTCACCGACGTCACCTACCTGGGTTACGTGAACGCCACGCGCGCCGCGCTGAGCCGGATGCTGCCGCGCGACCACGGCACGATCGTGCAGGTCGGTTCGGCGATCGCCTACCGGGGCATTCCGCTCCAGACGGCCTACAGCGGCGCCAAGCACGCCATCCAGGGCTGGCACGAGGCGCTGCGGTGCGAACTGCTGGCCAGCGGGTCCGGGGTGCGGGTGACCATGGTGCAGCTGCCGGCGGTCAACACCCCGCAGTTCGACTGGGTGCTGAACCGGCTGCGCGGCCGCGCCCGGCCCGTGCCGCCCGTGCACCAGCCCGAGCTGGCCGCCCGGGCCGTCCGCTACGCCGCCGACCACCCCGGGCGGCGGGAGTACTGGGTGGGCGGCAGCACCGCGGCCACCCTGATCGCCAACTCCCTGGCCCCCGGCCTGCTCGACCGGTACCTGGCCCGCACCGGGATCGCCGCCCAACAGGACGACGAGCTGCACCGCGGCCAGGACCGGGCCAACCTCTGGGCCCCGGCCGACGCGGCCGCGGACCGCGGTGCCCACGGCCGCTTCGACGAGGAGTCCCGCGAGCGCAGCGCCCAGCTGTGGGCCTCCCAGCACCACGGCCTGCTGGCCGCCGGCGGGGCGGCGCTGCTCGGCGCCGCCGCCGGCGCGCTCGCCCGGCGGCGGTGAGCCGCGGTGCGCGGAACGGCTCCCTGAGGCGCGCACCGCCATGGACCCGGCGGAGGCACTGCAGCGGATCGCCTTCCTCCTGGAGTGGAACGGCGCCTCGACGTACCGCGTCCGGGCCTTCCACACCGCGGCCGACGCGGCCCGAGCCCTGCCGCCCGGGGCGGTGGACGCCGACCGGGCCCGCCGGCTGCGCGGTGTCGGACCGGTCACCGCCGAGGTGATCGCCGAGGCCTCGGCCGGCCGCACGCCCGGCTACCTCGCCAAGCTGGAGGAGGCGGCCGGCCCGCAGGCCCGCGCCGGGTGGGACCTGCTGGCGGCCGCACGCGGCGACTGCCACCTGCACTCCGACTGGTCCGACGGCGGCCACCCGATCGAGGAGATGGCGGACGCCGCCCGCGCGCTCGGGCACCACTGGGCCGTGCTCACCGACCACTCGCCGCGGCTGACCATCGCCCACGGCCTCAGCCCCGAGCGGCTGCGGCTCCAACTCGACGCCGTCGCGGCCTACAACGCCCGCGCCGGGGACTTCCGGCTGCTGACCGGGATCGAGTGCGACATCCTCGAGGACGGCTCGCTCGACCAGGAGCCCGAGCTGCTCGACCGCCTCGACGTGGTGGTGGCCTCCGTGCACTCCAAGCTGCGCGCGGACCGGGACCCGATGACGGCCAGGATGGTGGCGGCGGTCCGGGAGCCCCGGACGAACGTGCTCGGGCACTGCACCGGGCGGATCGTCACCGGGCGCGGCCGGCCGCCGTCCAGCTTCGACGCCGAGGCGGTGTTCGCCGCCTGCGCCGCGGCCGGAACCGCCGTGGAGATCAACTGCCGCCCCGAGCGCCGGGATCCGCCCGACGAGCTGCTGGCGCTGGCCGTCGGGGCCGGTTGCCTGTTCGCCGTCGACACCGACGCCCACGCGCCGGAGCAGCTGCACTGGCTCACCTCCGGCTACGCCCGCGCCGCGCGCTTCGGCCTCGGTGCCGAACGGCTGGTCACCACCTGGCCGCGCGACCGGCTGCTGGCCTGGACGGACGCCCGGCGCGGCTGATCGCCCGCGCCGCCCAGCAGGTCGATGACCGCCCGCTCGACCTCCTCGCCGGTGCCGGGCAGGCCGTTCCCCTCCCCCGGCGCGAGCGCCCGCAGGGCCGGGGCGATGGTGACGCCCCGGTGGTACAGCTCGAACAGGCGCGGGTTGAGGTAGGCGGCGCGGCAGACGGCGGGGGTGTCGCCCAGGTGGACGGCGACCTCCCGGACCACCCGGGCCTCCGCGCGCCGGCGCGCGGCCGACGGGAGCGCGGCCGACGGCCAGGAGACCGCCAGCCCGACCGCGGCCAGCACGGTGGCGTGCCAGGTGCGGAAGTCCTTGGCGGACAGGTCGGTGCCGCTGTGCTCGCGCAGGTAGGCGTTGAGGCGGGCGGCGTCGACCTCCGTCCAGGTCCGGCCCTCCCGGAAGGCGAACAGTCTCGGCCCCTGGTCGCGGCGGCGCAGCAGCGCCCGGACCACGGCGGCCACCGCGCGGTCCTCCAGGGTGAGGTCGCGCTCCCGGCCCGACTTGGCCCGGTAGGCGAAGCGCACCCGGCTGCCGTGCACCGCCACCTGGTCGCGGCGCAGGGTGGTGAGGCCGTACGAGCCGTTGGCGCGCTCGTAGCCGGGCGCGCCGATCCGGAAGAAGCCCAGGTCGAGCAGGCGTGCGGCGCAGGCGAGGACGCGGTCGGGGCCGAGTCCGCGCCCGGCGAGGTCCGCCTGGACGCGTCCGCGCAGCCGGGGCAGCGCCGCGGCGGCGGCGAGGACGTGGTCGTGCTTGGCGGCCTCCTGCCGGGCCCGGAACTCGGGGTGGTAGAGGTACTGGCGGCGTCCGGCCGTGTCGGTGCCGATGGCCTGGAGGTGCCCGCGGGGGTGGGGGCAGATCCACACGTCCGTCCAGGCGGGCGGGATCGCGAGCGCCTTCACCCGGGCGAGGGCCGAGGCGTCCCGCAGCGGGGTGCCGTCGGCGTCCCGGTAGGCGAAGCCGCGGCCCCGGCGCAGCCGGCGCCAGCCGGGGCCGTGCGGGTCGGCGGTGGTCAATCTGCTCACGGTAGGGCTGGTGCCCCGCCCGGGCGGGACCACACGGGGGTTTGCGGCCGGGTCGGCCGGACACACGCGGCAGGGTCGGACCCCCGGGTCCGGAAGGAGGTACGACCGATGCGCGGTACGAGCCTGGCCGGACGGACGGCCCTGGTGACCGGCTCCTCCCGGGGGCTGGGGCTGCTGATCGCGGGGGAACTCGCGGACCGCGGCTGCTCGGTGATGATCTGCGGCCGGGACGAACTGGCGCTGGAGCGGGCGTTGCGGCAGCTGCGCGGGCGCCCCGGCGAGGTGGCCGCCACGACCTGCGACCTGATGGACGCCGAGGCGCCGGCCCGGCTGCTGGCCGCGGTGCGGGAGCGGTTCGGCGCGGACGTGGACCTGCTGGTCAACAACGCGGGCGTGATCCAGGTCGGCCCGGTCTCGGCGATGCAGGAGCAGGACTTCCGCCGGGCGCACGAACTGATGGCGATGGCTCCGCTGAGGATGGTCCAGGCGGTGCTGCCGTCGATGCGGGCCCGCCGCGCGGGCTCGATCGTCATGATCAGCTCGATCGGCGGGCGGATCCCGGCGCCGCACCTCCTGCCGTACGTGGCCGCCAAGTTCGCGCTGACCGGGCTCTCGGAGGGCCTGTGCGCCGAGCTGGGGCAGTACGGGATCCGGGTGACCACCGTCCTGCCGGGGCTGATGCGCACCGGTTCGCAGACCGCCGCCGAGTTCGCCGGGCAGGCGGGCCGGGAGTACGCGTGGTTCGCGACCGCCGCGTCGCTGCCGCTGGTGTCGATGGACGCGCGGCGGGCCGCCCGGAGGATCGTCCGGGCGGCCGAGAGCGGGCGGCGGGAGCTGGTGCTGACGCCGCTCGCCAAGGCCGCCGTGCTGGCCCACGGGGTGGCGCCCGCGACCACGAACCGCCTGCTGGGCCTGACGGCGCGGCTGCTGCCGGGGGCGGGCAGCGCGCCGGAGCACGGCGTCCCCGGCTCGCTGGCCGCGAGCCGGCACCCGCGGGGCGGCCCGGTCCACCGGCTGACCACCCTGGGGCGCCGGGCGAGCCGGGCGCACAACGAGCCGACGGCGTCATGACGGAGGCCCCGGTGCCCGTGGAACCGCCCCCCGTGTGGCTCGTGGTGTGCCCGGAGCCCGTCGGCCGGTGCCTGCTCTCGCTGGACGGCCCGCCGGGCCCGCACGGCCACCCGGTCTACCAGGACTGCGACGAGCGGGTGCGGGCCGAGGTCGCGCCCTGCGGCCTGGTCTACATGATCATGGTGGACGGCGGCCAGCCGTACCACCTCGCCCACCTGGACGGCCTGGTCGTGATGACCGGGCCGGACGGGCGGGTCGTCCGCGGGCTCCCCGCCCACGCCGAGCCGTCCGAGGGCTGACGCTCCGCGCCCACGCCGAGCCGTCCGAGGGCTGACGCTCCGCGCCGGGACGGGAATTCCCGGTGTGGAATCCCCAGCGCGGGGCACACGCGGCCCCGGGGCGCCATCAGCCCCCCGCCATGAGAGGAGTGCACCCGATGGGTACCGACGACAAGCTGCGCAACGCCGCCGAGAAGGTCCACGGCAAGGCCAAGGAGGCAGTCGGCAAGGCCACGGACGACCCGGGCGTCGAGGCCGAGGGCCGGGGCAAGCAGATGAAGAGCGACCTCAAGCAGGCCGCGGAGAAGATCAAGGACGTCGGCAAGGACTGAGTCCGGGCAGCCGGCGGCCGCGCGCGCGGCCGCCGGCCCGGTCCGACCGGAGGGAGATCCAGCATGAAGGCCGTGACCTGGCACGGGCGCCGCGACGTCCGCGTCGACTCCGTCCCCGACCCGGTGATCCAGGAGCCCACGGACATCCTGGTCGAGGTCACCACCACCGGACTCTGCGGATCCGACCTGCACCTGTACGAGGTCCTCGGCGCCTTCCTGGACGAGGGCGACATCCTGGGGCACGAGGCGATGGGCGTGGTCCGCGAGACGGGCAGCGCCGTGCACGCCGTCGAGCCGGGCGATCGCGTGGTCGTCCCGTTCAACGTCTCCTGCGGCACCTGCCACTTCTGCGTGCAGGGCCTGCAGTCCCAGTGCGAGACCACCCAGGTGCACGCCTACGGCACCGGCGCCGCGCTCTTCGGCTACACCAAGCTCTACGGCCAGGTGCCCGGCGGTCAGGCCGAGTTGCTGCGCGTCCCGTTCGGCAACACGCTGCCCATCACGGTGCCGCACGGGCCGCCGGACGACCGCTTCGTCCTGCTGTCCGACGTCCTGCCGACCGCCTGGCAGGCGGTGGAGTACGCCGAGATCCCGCCCGGCGGCAGCGTCGCGGTGCTCGGCCTCGGCCCGATCGGGGACATGTGCACCCGCATCGCGCGCCACCGCGGGGCCGGCACCGTGATCGGCGTGGACCTCGTCCCGGAGCGGCTGGAACGCGCCAGGAAGCACGGCGTCGAGGTGCTGGACCTCGCCCGGCACGGGTCCCGGGTGGTCGACACCGCCCGGGAGCTGACCGACGGCCGGGGCCCGCACGCCGTGATCGACGCGGTCGGCATGGAGGCGCACGGCTCCCCCGCCGCGACCGCCGCCCAGCGGATGACCTCGCTGCTGCCGGACGCGGTGGCCTCCCGGCTGATGACCCGGGTCGGCCTCGACCGGCTGCACGCCCTGCACCTGGCGGTGGACATGGTGCGCCGCGGCGGCACCATCTCGCTGTCCGGCGTGTACGGCGGCATGACCGACCCCCTGCCGATGATGACCATGTTCGACAAGCAACTGCGGCTGCGGATGGGCCAGGCCAACGTCCTGCGGTGGTCGGAGGACCTGCTGCCGCTGCTCGGCGACGGCGACCCGCTGGGGGTGGAGGGCTTCGCCACCCACCACGTGCCGCTGACCGAGGCCCCCGCCGCGTACGAGATGTTCCAACAGAAGCAGGACGGCGTGGTCAAGGTGCTCTTCCAGCCCTGACGTCCAGGCCTGGCGACGACCGTCCGGGCCGGCGTTCCGGCCCCGGCCGGCCGGGCAAGGCCTCGCTTGTCCAGGCCGCGCAGAAGTGCGCCCGACCCCGCCCGCCCCGCCCCAGGAGGTGAACGCGAATGAGCGACCCCGGAAAGCCCGTTCCGAAGGATCCGCCGGTGCCGGTGGAGACCCCCGAGTCCCGGATGACCGGCGAGGGCGGACCACCGCCCGCCCCCGAGCAGGAGAAGGGGCCGCAGGACGGCCCGGAGTTCGAGGTGACGGAACCGGCTGCGGAGTCGGAGCAGTCGTCGGCCGGACCCGGCCACGCGGCGGAGCCGCACGAGACGCCCGACTGAGCCGACCGGGCCGATCATCGGAGGTTTCGGCCGCGCCGTCCGGCGAACGGGTGGTCCGGTACGGCGATCGCGACCCCGGCGGCGTTGCGTGCGACGCGCGTACGCCGACCGGGCGGTAGACCTGGGGCGCCCGCCACCGCGGCGGGCGCCCTGACATCGAGGACTTGGGGGTGGTGCGATGCGGACGGCGGTCGAACTCACGCTCTGGTGGGGGGTTTTGCTGTTGCTCAACACGGTGCTGATCAGTTCGGTGACGCCCCTGGAGGTGGCGGTCGGCGGCGGCATCGCCCTCCTCGGCGCCGTCGGCGCCCTCGCGGTGCGGCGCGCGTCCGGGGCCGCACCCGGCGGCGGGGCCCGACTGGCGCACGCGCTCTGGGCGTTCCCCCGGACACTGCTGGCCGACACCGGTCGGCTCGCGCTCGCCGTCCTGTCGCCGCGGCACCGGCACGGCGGCTTCCGCACCGTCCGGTTCGCCCCCGGCACCGGCACGGCCTGGGCGGCGGCGCTGCTGTCCTCCACTCCCGGCGCGATCGCGGTCGACGCGCAGGACGGCGACCTGAGCGTCCACACGCTCGGCGACGAACCCTCGGCGCTGGAGCGGGCGTTGACCGGAGACGCCCGGTGAACGCCTGGCTGCTGACGGCCGCCCTGCTGGCCGTCGGCGCGATCGGGCCCTGCCTGCTGCTCGGGCTGCGCGGCGCCGCCGAGCAGCGCCTGGCCGCTCTCAACCTCGCCGCGACGGTGACGGCCGTCGTCCTGCTGCTGCTCGCCCAGGGGTTCAGCCGCACCTCCTACACCGACCTGGCGCTGGACCTCGCGGTGCTCGCCCCCGCCGGGACCTTGGTGTTCACCCGCTTCCTGGCCGGGAGGGAGCGCTGATGGGCCGTCACACCGTCGCCCTGGCCCTGCTGGGCGCGGGCACCGCCACCCTGCTGCTCGCCGCGTTCGCCCTCGTCCTGCTGCCGGGCCCCTACCTGCGGCTGCACGCCCTCTCCCCCGCCGCCGCGCTGGGCGCCCCACTGGTCGCCCTCGCCCTCGCCGTCGACACCGGGCCCGGCCGGGGAGCCGCGAAGCTGCTGGTGATCGGCCTGCTGCTGGCGGCCGGCGGCACCATCGCCACGATGGCCGTCGCCCGGACCACCGTCCGCGCCGAACGGGAGGCGAAGCGGTGAACAACACCCTGATCGTGGTCGCGCTGCTGCTCACCGCCATCACCGCGACCGCCGCCGCACTCACCCGCGACCCGGTCCGCCAGGCGGCCGTCCTCGCCCTGCTCGGGCTCTGCCTCGCCCTCCTGTTCACCGTCCTCCAGGCCCCCGACGTCGCACTCTCCCAACTCGGCGTGGGCAGCGCGATCACCCCGCTGCTGATCCTGCTGACCGTCCGCCGGGTGCGCCGCGAGGAACACCCGGACGACCGTTCGGACCGCGGCGAGTGAGCCGCACCGCCCGGCTGCGGCTCTTCCTGACCGCCGCGGCCGTCCTCGCCGCCGCCCTGATCACCGCCGCGACCCAGCTCCCGGGCTTCGGCGGGGCCCGGCACCCGTACGGGGAACGGGCCGTGGCCGCCGGACTGGCCCGCCAAACGGCCAACATCATCTCCTCCGTCAACTTCGACCAGCGCGCCTTCGACACCCTCGGGGAGGAGTCGATCCTCTTCGGCTCGGTGCTCGGCGCGGGGATACTGCTGCGACTGGCCCGGGACGAGCACAAGCGCCGCGCCTCCGCCGAACCCGTGCTGCCCAGCACCCGGCTGTTCGGCGCCACGCTGCTGCCGGTCACCGTGCTGGTCGGCGGATACCTCGTCGCCCACGGCCAGTTGAGCCCCGGGGGCGGCTTCCAGGGGGGCGTGGTGCTGGCCACCGCCCTGCACCTGGCCTACGTCGCCGCCGACTACCTGGTGCTCAAGCGGATCCGCCCGCTCGCGGTGCTGGACGTCGCGGACGCCCTGGCCGCCGGGGCGTACGCCGGCCTCGGCCTGCTCGGCCTCGCCCAGGGCACGGCCTACCTCACCAACACCCTGCCGCTCGGCACCTTCAACGAGCTGTCCTCCAGCGGGCTGGTCGCGGTGATCAACGCCGCCGTCGGGGTGGAGGTCGCCTCCGGCGTGGTGGTGCTGCTCGCCCACTTCCTGGACCAGGCGGTGGAAGTCGTCCCGCGCAGGAGCGACCGATGAACCAGCGGACCGAGGTGGACCCATGAGCGTCTTCCCCTACCTGGTGGCCGGATGGATCCTGCTCGCCGGGCTGTACGGACTGGTCACCAGCCGCAACCTGGTGCAGGCGGTCGGCTGCCTGGCCGTCGCGCAGTCCTCGACGTACGTCCTGCTGCTCGCGGTCGGCTACCGCAGCGGCGCCACCGCCCCCGTCTACTCCGACCTGCCGACCGACGCCCCGGTGGTCGACCCGGTCGTCCAGGCGCTCGCCCTCACCGACATCGTGGTCGGGGCGACCGTCACCGCGCTGCTCCTCTCCCTGGTGATCCAACTGCGCAAGCGGCACGGCACGGTGGACCCGGAGGAACTCACCGGGCTGCGTGGGTGAGGCCGGGTGCGCACCGCGGACCTCCTCCCGCTGGCCGTCGCGATCCCGCTGCTGGGCGCGGCCGTCCTGGCCGTCGCCGGCCGGTGGCTCCCCCGCCGGGGCCGCGACGCCCTCGCCACCCTGTGGGCCGCCGCCGACGTCGTCTGCCTCTGCGCGCTGTGGGCCCGCACCGGCTCCGACGGGCGGGCGGTGTCCTGGCTGGGCGACTGGACGCCGACGGGCGGCCACAGCGTGGGCATCGTCCTGGTCGCCGACCGGATCGGCAGCGGCCTCGCGCTGCTCGTCACCGTCCTGGTGCTGGCCGTCCTGTGCTACTCCTGGCGGTACTTCGACGAACCCTCCGGCGAGCACGGCGGGATGTTCCCCGCCCTGCTGCTGCTCTTCGAGGCCGGGATGTGCGGCTTCGCGCTCACCGGGGACCTCTTCGACGCCTTCGTCTTCTTCGAGCTCATGGGCGCCGTCGCCTACGCGCTGACCGGCTACCGGATCGAGGACCCGCGGCCGCTCCAGGGCGCCCTCGCCTTCGGACTGGTCAACTCGGCCGCCGCCTACCTCTCACTGGTCGGCATCGGCCTGCTCTACGCCCGCACCGGGGAGCTCGGCCTCGCCCAGATCGGGGCCGCCCTGGACGAACGGGCCGCAGCCGGGCACGGCCGGGACGCCCTGGTCGTGATCGCGTTCGTCCTGGTGCTGGCGGGCCCCCTGGTGAAGGCCGCGGCGGCGCCCTTCCACTTCTGGCTGCCGGACGCCCACGCCGTCGCCCCGAGCCCGGTGTGCATGCTGCTGTCCGGCGTGATGGTCGAACTCGGCCTCTACGGCGTGGCGCGGATCCACCGGGTGGTCTTCGCCGGAGCCGGCGGCCTTCCGGACGCCGTCGTCCGGGACACCCTGCTCGCGGTGGGCGTCGTCACCGCCCTGGTCGGCGCCGCGATGTGCTGGGAGCAGCGGCACCTCAAACGGATGCTCGCGTTCTCCACCGTCGGGCACGTCGGCCTGTTCCTGATCGGCGCCGCCCTGCTGGATCCGGCCGGCCTGAGCGGCGCCGCCGTGTACGTGGCCGGCCACGCGGGCGCCAAAGCCGCCCTGTTCGGCCTCACCGGGGTCCTGCTCGACCGGTACGGCTCGGTGGACGAACACGGCCTGCACGGCCGGGCCCGCGAACTCCGGCTGCCCGGGGTGCTGTTCGTCCTCGGTGCGCTCGCCCTGGCGGGCCTGCCCCCGTACGGCACCGGCCTCGGCAAGGCCGTCGCCGAGGAGGCCGCCGGGCGTGAACTCGGCTGGCTGCCCGTGGTGTTCGTCCTGGTCTCCGCGCTCACCGGCGGCGCGGTGCTCCGGGCCGGCCTGCGGGTCTTCGGCGGCTTCGGCCTCCCGCCGATCGAACGGCCCGAGGTGGCCGCGACCACCGGGGAGGGCGAGGGGCCGGAGATCCGTCCGGCCGAGGGCCGGGTGCCGAAGCCGATGGTCGTCGTTCCCGCGCTGCTGCTGGCCGGGTGCCTGTCCGTGGGAGTGCTGCCGGGGGTGGGGCGGGCCCTGGCGTCCGCGGCGGCCGTCTTCACCGACCGCGCCGGCTACCTCGCCGACGTCCTCGGGCACCCCGGGCCGCCGCCCGCCCCCGCGCCGGAGGCCTGGTGGACGGCCTCCGGCGTCGGGCTGGGGCTGCTCTCCGCCCTGCTGGCCGTGGCCTTCGCCACCGCGGCCGTGCGCCGGGATCCGAGGCGCGGCACCGGCGGGCTGTACCGCAGGGCGGTGCTGCCGCTGCGCCGCCTGCACTCCGGGCTGCTCGGCGACTACGTCGCGTGGCTCGCGGTCGGGCTGGCCGCGATGCTGGTCACGCTCATGGCCCAGCTGTGAGCGGGCCCGTTTCCGCCCCGCCCGCCGGGGGTAGCCGCGAGGACCGGATCGAGCCCGGCCGTCGTCAGGGAGGCACCCCGTGGACGTGAACGGCGCCGGACCGGGTCGGCCCGGCCGCCACCCCCGGCCGCTCGGCAGCCGCCGGCCCCGGGCGGCACTGCGCCCCGCGCGGGTGGCGCCCCGTCCGGCCCGCGTGGTGCCCCGCGGGGGCCGCCCGGCACCTGCCGGGGAGCGGGTCCCCGCCGGGCTGCGGACCGCCGCCGGGTACGCCTGGCGGCTGGGCCTGCTCGGCGTGGTCGCGTACCTGTTCGTCGGCGTCCTCGGCGAGCTCCAGCTCCCGGTGATCGCGCTGTTCCTGGCCCTGGTCATCACCTCCGTCCTGCGCCCGCTGGTCGACCTGCTCGACCGGGTGCTGCCGCGCTCGCTCGCCGTGCTGTTCGCCTTCCTCCTCGCCATCGTGGTCGTCGCCGGGGTCCTGGCCCTGGTCGGGACGAACGTCGCCGACGAGTGGAACCGGCTCAGCAGCGAGCTGACCGGCGGCCTCGGCCGGATCGACCACTGGCTCGCCAAGGCCCCCTTCCACCTGCGCCCCGGCACCGTCGCGGACCTGAGGGCCAAGATCGGCGACTGGATCTCCGCCCACCGCTCGGCGCTGCTGAGCACCGCGCTCAGCGGAGCGAGCCGGGCCGTCGAGCTCGTCACGGGGCTCGCCCTCGCGGTGTTCTGCTCGGTGTTCTTCCTGCACTCCGGCGACCGGATGTGGTCCTGGGCCCAGCGGCAGTTCCCCGCCGGCGCGCGACCCGTCCTGGGACGGGCCGGGCCGGCCGCGTGGCACACCTTCGCCGGGTACACCCGGGGCGTGCTGATCGTGGCGGCGACCAACGCCGTGCTGGTCGGCATCGCCCTGGCGCTGCTGCGGGTGCCGCTGGTGCTGCCGCTGATCGTGCTGGAGTTCGTGGCCACGCTGATCCCGCTGATCGGCTCGCCGATCGCCCTGGCCATCGCGGCGCTGGTCGCCCTGGCCGCCCGCGGGCCGGTGGTCGCGCTGCTCGTGCTCGCCCTGATCGTGATCATCGGCCAGATCGAGGGGCACCTGCTGCACCCGCTGGTGCTCGGTTGGTCGGTGCGCATCCATCCGGTGGCCATCGCCCTGTCGGTGACGGGCGGAGCCGTCCTGGCCGGGGTGCTGGGGGCGCTGGTCGCCGTGCCGGTGGTGTCGGTCGCCTGGGCGGTGATCACCGAGCTCCGGGACGGCGGACGGGACGACGCGAAGCGGGACGGCGCGGAGCGGGATGCTCCCGAGCGGGACGGCCCCGAGCGGGACGGCCCCGAGCGGGAGGGCCGGAAGCAGCGCGGCTCGGCAGGAGACGGCTGACGGCTGACGGCCGCCCGGGCGGCCGCCGGGGACGACCCGTCCCGTGGCGCCGACGGGTGTCAGCGGCCCCGGCGGCGGGGGACGCGCAGCACCAGCAGGGCCACGTCGTCGTCGTTGTCCGGCGGCCGGACGCGCTCCAGCAGCCGGTCGCAGAAGGACTCCACGTGGTGGTGGGCGAGGGCGGCGGCGTGCCGGCGCAGCCGGGCCAGGCCCGGCTCGACGCCGCTGGCGCGCGACTCGATGAGGCCGTCGGTGTACAGCACGAGCGTGGATCCCGGCGGCAGCCGCACCGAGGCGTCGGCACGGGGCGCCGCGACGCCGCTGCCGAGGAGGAGGCTGCGCGGGGCCTGGAGGTAGTCGGCGCGGCCGTCGTACGTGACCAGGAGGGGCCGGCGGGTGGCCCGCGTTGGTCCACGTCCACGTCCAGCCGCCGTCCGCGTCCGGGGCGAGGTGGCCCAGGATGAGCGTCGCGGTGGGCAGGTCGGTGATGCGGCCCATGGCCTGGTCGAGCTGCTCGACGACGCCGCTCGGCCGGCGCTGGTGGGCCCACGCGAGCGCCCGGAGCATGTTGCGCAGCTGCGCCATGCCGGCGGCGGCCTCCAGGTCGTGGCCGACGACGTCGCCGATCACCAGGGCGGTGGCGTCGTCCGAGAGGCCGAAGGCGTCGTACCAGTCGCCTCCGACCTGGGAGGCGTCCGGCGCGGACAGGTAGCCGGCGTGGAGCTCCACCCCCGGCACGTCGGGCAGCCGGGGCAGCAGGTGGCGCTGCATCGTCTCGGCGACGCGCCTCTGGCGCTGGTACAGCCGCGAGTTGGAGATCGCCAGTCCCACCCGGCGGGTGATGTCCTCCAGCAGCGACAGGTCGCGGGTGGCGAACGGCACGGGGTTGGCGCCGCGCCCCAGGGTGAGCGCGCCGAGGACCTCCCGCGGCCCGCGGATCGGCGCGATGGCGGCCGAGTGCATGCCGGTCGCGAGGAACAGCTCGCGCTGGACGACGGCGATGCCGGAGTCCGGCTCGCCCTCGTAGACCCCCGGATCGGCCAGGGAGGCCGCGGTCCCGCGCAGGGCGCGCGACAGCGGCAGCGTGGACTGCGGGGCGACGGCGGGAATCGGCCCCTCCAGCTGCTCGTGCCGGACGGTGCGGCCGTCCTGGTGCTCGACCACCCGGGTGCGCCAGACGTCGCCGCTGTCGTCGATGAGGTCGACCACCGCCCAGTCGGCCAACCGCGGCAGCACCAGCCCGGCCAGCCGGTCGACGGTGTCCTGCTCGTTCATGGTCGACGTCAGGGAGGTGGTGGTCTCGGCGAGCAGCGCGAGCCGTTCGAGCTCCGACAGCGTCCCCGGGGCGTTGACCGCCACGTCCTCCGCACTGGGGTGGAACAGCACCAGGGTGGCCGCGCCGTTCTCGCTCTCTCCGAGGCAGGGGGTGGTCGTCCAGTGCACCGGCAGCAGCAGGCCGTCACCGCGCAGGAAGCACAGCTCCGAACCGCTGCACGTGGCCCGGGACAGGACGGCGTCCAGGACCGGGCACTGCGCCCGCGGCACGACGCTCCCGTCCGGACTGCGGTGCAGCAGCTCGTGGTGGTCGCGGCCGAGCGCGTCCGCGAGGGTCAGCCGCAGCAGCCGGAGGCCGTGGTCGTTGACCGCGACGATCCGCCCGCTGCCGTCGACCGCGTAGCAACCGAGGTCGCCGATCGCGGGAGCCACGCCTGGGGCCGCCGGTGCGGACTCCTGCTCTCGCATGGTGCACCCTTCACACGTCGGTCGGAGGGGTCGGAAGGTCGGGGGTCGGGAGGGGTGCCTTCAGTAGATCACGCCGTCGGACCCGCCCTCCCCCGTCGGTCGGCGGCCGCCGGGGCAGCGTCCGCGGGCACGCCGGCGGAGGGGGGTGAGCCGGCGGGCCCGGGCCGTGCGGTTCAGGCGGTCTCGTCGACGATCAGGCCGATCACCGAGGCGCGGCCCTCCCGGCGCAGGGCCCGGCGTTGCCGCACCGCGCCGTTGCCGTCCCGGTGGAGGCGTCCGAGCAGGCACGCGGCCCGGTCCCGGTCGCCGGTGGCCGCCAGTGCGTCGTCGACCCGGGCGACCAGGGATCCGGTGGCCTGCCGGGCGGGCACCGGTCGGCCGGTGACCGGATCGTGCAGCACGCCCGTCGTCCCGTGCCGGGCGGCGTACCAACCCGCCGCCCGGATGAACTCCGGCTCGGAGGGGGGTGTTTCGGCGCCGCCGAGGGTGCTGGCGCACAGCGCCCGGACGAGCCCGGCGACGAGTACGGCCTCGTCCACCGTGAGCTGCACGTCCATGGCCCTGACCTCGACCGTGGGGTAGCGCTCGGACAAGCGGGCCTGCCAGTAGATCTGTCCGGTGTCGGCGATCAGCCCGCGCTCGACGAGGGTGCTGATGCGGCGGTCGTAGTCCGCGGCGTCGGCGAACTCGGGCGGCGGACCGGACACCGGCCAACGGTCGAAGACAACCGTGCGCCAGCTGGCGAAACCGGTGTCGCCGCCGTGCCAGAACGGGGAGTTCGCGGCGACCGCGGTCAGCACCGGCAGCCAGGGCCGCAGGCCGTTGAGGACCCGGACGCCCGCCTCGCGGTCCGGGACGCCGACGTGGACGTGCATGCCGTTGATCAGCTGCTCGTCGACGAGGGCCGGTGCGGCCCGCCGGAGCCGCAGGTAGCGGGGGGTGCGGGTGACGGGGACGCGCAGCCGGTCGGTGAAGGGCACCGACCCGGTGGCCGCGAGCCGGCAGCCGCACGCCCGGGCGGCCTGGGCCAGCGAGTGCCGCAGGCGCAGCAGGTGCCCGCCGACCTCGTCCAGGCTGCGGCACACCGGGGTCGCGACCTCGATCTGCGCCTGGCTCAGCTCCCGCTGGACCTCGCCCTCGGTCAGGGCGCGTTGGCGGTTCGCGGCAGCCTGGACGTCGGCCGCGCGGGCCACCGGCACGCCGCTGGCCGGATCGATGAGGACGTACTCCTCCTCCACGCCGATGGTCAGCACATACGCACGGTTACCCGCCGAGCCCGTCCCAAACGTCGGTCGGCCCGTGCACCGGGCGCCACCCGCCGGCCGCTCCCGTTTCCTTCCGGGCCGTCCGGGCAGGCGCCGCCCATGGACCAGTCCCAAGCCCCCGTTCTCGAGGCCCTCGCGGCCTTCCACGCCAACCCGATGACCGGCTTCACGCCCCCCGGCCACCGGCAGGGTCGCGGCACCGACCCGCGCGTCCTGCAGGCGCTCGGCGCCGAGGTGTTCCGTTCCGACGTCCTGGCGACGGGTGGCCTGGACGACCGGACGTCCTCACGGGGCATCCTGGAGCACGCCCAGGAGCTGATGGCCGAAGCCGTCGGCGCGGACCACACGTTCTTCTCCACCTGCGGCAGCTCGCTGTCGGTGAAGGCCGCCATGCTGTCCGTCGCCGGCCCCCACGAGGAGCTGCTGGTCGGCCGTGACGTCCACAAGTCCGTCGTGGCCGGCCTCATCCTCGCCGGCATCCGCCCCATCTGGGTCGAGCCCCAGTGGGACCCCGACCTGCACCTCGCGCACCCGCCCTCCGCCGACTCCGTCCGCGCCGTGTTCGAGCAGCACCCGGACGCCCGCGGCGCGCTCGTCACCTCGCCCACGCCCTACGGCGCCTGCGCGGACCTCGCCGCGATCACCGAGGTCTGCCACGAGCGGGGCCTGCCGCTGATCGTCGACGAGGCGTGGGGCGCGCACCTGCCCTTCCACCCGGACCTGCCGCGGTGGGCCATGGACGTCGGCGCGGACGTCTGCGTCACCTCCGTGCACAAGATGGGCTCCGCCCTCGAACAGAGCTCGGTCTTCCACCTCCAGGGCGACCGGATCGATCCGGCCGTGCTCAGTCAGCGCGAGGACCTGCTCGGCACCACCAGCCCCTCCGTCCTGGTGTACGCCGCCCTGGACGGCTGGCGCCGGCAGATGGTCCAGCACGGACGCGAGCTCTACGACCGGACGCTGCAGCTCGCCGAGGAGCTCCGCCGGGACATCGACCGGCTGGACGGCCTGCACGTCCACGGCCGGGCGGACTTCTGCGGGGCGGGACGCGCCGCCGACCTCGACCCGCTCCAGGTCGTCGTCGACATCTCGGCGCTCGGCACGACCGGCTACCGCGCCGGCGACTGGCTGCGCTCCCACCACCAGATCAACCTGCACGTGTGCGACCACCGCCGGATCAGCGCCCAGCTCAGCCACGCCGACGACAACACCACCACCCACGTCCTGCTCGACGCCCTGACCGAGCTCGTCGACGTCGCGCCCACCCTGCGGCCCGCCGGCCGGGTGCACGTCCCCGAGCCCGCCGAACTGCGCCTGGAACAGGTGCTGCTGCCCCGCGACGCCTTCTTCGGGCCCACCGAACAGGTCCCGGTCGAGAAGGCCGCCGGCCGGATCGCCGCCGAGATGCTCACCCCCTACCCGCCCGGCATCCCCGCCGCGCTGCCCGGGGAGCGCCTCAACGGCGAGGTGGTCCGCTACCTGCGCAGCGGCCTCGAGGCCGGCATGCTCATCCCCGACGCCGCGGATCCCGGCCTGGACACCGTCCGGGTGGCCGTCGAGGAGTGAAGCCGGCCACCCCGCGTCCACCCGATGGGGGGAACCTGCGACCGCGCGTGGCGCGCCGCCGGGACGGGCGCGGCCCCGACCCCGAACATGCCCAGGGCGGCCGGAGGGCCGCGTCAGGGGGCGGGCCCGGAGGGCGGGTGCGCCCGCGCCGAGGCCGAGGACATCGGGAGAACGACTCATGAAGATCACCGTCCGTGGGGCGCTGCTGGCCGTGGTGCCGCTGGTCGCCGCCGTGCCGCTGCTGGCCGGGACCCCGACCGAGGCCGCCCCGGCCGCCGCACCGGTGACCGACGCCACCTGCGTGCTGAAGGGGCACGGCGTCTTCGCCCACGCCGTCGGCCTCGGTGGGACGAACCTCCCGGTACCCGACACCCTGGCCATGACCGGCACCGTCTCCTGCGTGGACGCCGCCGGCGCCGACGCGGGCACCGGCACCTTCCAGCGGACCGTCGCCATGCCGGCCACCGAGTGCACCGGCGACGAGCACGGGGACACCTCGACGACGACCGTCCACTGGACCGACGGCTCGGTGTCCACCTTCCGGTTCGACCGGACCGACGTCGTGAAGGTGAACGGCACCGCCTCACTGGTCGTCACCGGCGCCGTCGCCACCGACAGCGCGCGCTTCGCGGGCGACGCCGTCAACGCCGTGGGCACCAGCGCCGGTACCGGCTGCGGCACCCCCGCGGGCGAGACCGCCCTCGACTCGACCCTGGTGCTCCGCCTCACCCGCTGAACGGACCGCCCGGCGACGCACGCCCGCCCCGAACCCGAAGGAAGACCCACATGCCGCTCCCCTTCACGGAGCCGTACTCGACCCCGGCCGATCCGACCGGCCCGAAGGCCCGCGTCTACGCGATACTCGACACCGACGGGGACGGAGTCGCCTCCCGGCACGACTACTTCGTCCGCATCGAGCGGGCCCAGCGGGCGACCGGCCGCGGTGACGACGATCCGCTGGTCGCCGCCGCCCGCGCCACCGGCGAGCGGGCCTGGGCCGCGATGGACGCCAACGGCGACGGCGTGATGACCTATCAGGAGTACGTCGACTGGGTGGACGCCGACAAGTTCGACAACGTCTGCCAGTACGCCCTGGGCGCCCTGTTCGACCTCGCCGACGACGATCAGGACGGCGCCCTGGACCGGGCGCAGTTCACCCTCCTGCGGCAGGCCCTGGGCAACCGGGCCGACAACGCCGACGCGGCGTTCGACGCGCTGGACGGCGACGGGGACGGGCGGGTGGGCCGCCAGGAGTACCTGGCGGCGATCCGCGCCTACGTCACGGGTGACGGCTCGCCGATGGGCGACGCCCTCTACTGAGACCGGCCACCGCCCCGGGCCGCGGCCGGAGGGTGCGCCGACACGGCGTCTCACCCGCACGGGCGCCCGGGGCGAGCGGCCCGCCACAGGACCGGCGGGCCCCGGTCGCCCCCTGCCACCCGCCCGTCACACCCCCGCCCAGCGCCGCAGGGTGGCGGTCGCCGCCGCGGCGTCCGCGGCGGGCAGTCGGGCGATCCGCGCCGAGTGCGTCCCGCCCGGCACCTGGATGAGGTAGGAGTCCCGGGAGCCGTTCCCGAGCCGGAACGGCTCGGCGACGGACGGGTCCGCGGCGCCGTTGACGAACATCAGCCGCTCGCCGCGGGTGCGGACCCAGCGGTCCACGTCCCGCATCGCCTGCGGCCGGTAGCGCAGGGGGATCTCGCGGGGGACAAAGGTGCGCGGCTCGGTGACGCCGGGGTAGCGGAGCAGGTCCGCCAGGTGGGCCGTCTCGACCGGGAAGTAGCCCAGCTGGGTGCCCAGCTGGTAGAAGTACGGGATGAAGCCGGTGGCCACCGCGTCGGCGTAGACGGGCAGTTGGGCGACGCGGGCGAGCCAGTCGTAGAGGACGTCGTCGGAGGCGTCCGCGGCCGGCACCGACGGGCAGGCCGCCTGGCCCTGCGCCTGCCAGAACATGAAGGGCGCGCGCAGCACGGCAGCCTCGAACGCCCGGTCCGCGCTGCCGACCAGCCGGAAGCCGTCGCCCCGGGAGTCCGCCCACGCCTGGTAGCGGGCGACCAGGACGGTGCGGCGCTCCAGCAGGGCCCGCTGGGCGGCCTGCAGGGCGCTGCGGCACTCGGGGGTGCCGACCGTGCGCAGGAAGTCCAGGTAGGCGGAGTCCTCGCGGTCGTCGACGTTGTTCGGCGCCGAGTAGGCGACGGATCCGGCCACGTCCTGCGGGTAGAACCGGCGGTGGTAGACGGTGGTCATGCCGCCCTTGCTGCCACCGGTGGAGATCCACGGCGCCCGGTAGACGGCGCGCAGCGCCTCGATCACGTGGTGGTGGTCGGCGGCGGCCTGCTCGATGTCGAGGTCGTTCCAGTCGGCGGGTTCGGGCCGGGAGGTGCCGAAGAACCGCTGCTCGGTGCTCACCTGGTTGCCGTCCAGCAGTTCGGCGGGTTCCGTGCGGTTCTGGCTGGTGGAGACCTCGTAGCCGCTGGTGTAGAGCACGGTCGGGCGGTCGGTGCCCCGGTGGAGGAGGGTGAGCCGCTGCTCGAAGCCGCCCCGCTCGGGGTGGTGGTGGTCGGCGGGCTGGTGCAGCGTCAGGACGAAGAAGCGGAAGCCGGGCGCGGCGGGCTTCTCCTCCACGATCCGCAGTCCCGGCACGGCCTCGATGGCGGCGCGGATGTCACCCGTCCCGCCCTCCACCGCCGCGGCGGGCACGGCGGCCGCTCCGGCCAAAACCGCCACCGCCACCGCCTGGGCCACCAGTCGCCCGATTCGCCTGCGCACCATGGGTCTTCCTCCCCGCTCGTCGTCGATCACCAGTCAACCGGGGCGGCGGTCCGGGCGGATCCCGCCGAGGAGGGGCTCGCCTCCCTCTCCGGAGGGAGCCGCCGCACGCTGGTGCCGATCAGCGGACCGCCCGGTCCCCGGCTCGGCCGAGCCGGGGACCGGGCGGCCCGGGGTGCGCGGGGGGCCGGGTCAGACGGTGACCCGGTCGGTGCGCTCCGCCGGGAGACCGGCGGGCTGCCCGGCGGTGGCGGAAATGTTTTCCCGGGGCGCGGGGAGCACGGCCATGATCACGCCGGAGATCACGATGGTCGCCGCCCAGGCCAGCCCGTACTTGCCGACGGGAGTGCCGGAGAGCGGGCCGGCGAACCAGTCGCACGTGGTGAAGGCCAGCCCGAACAGCAGGGCGACCACCCAGGACACCATCGCCTGCCAGCAGAAGCCGCCCGCGTACCAGTACCGGCTGTTCCTGCTGGTGTCCATCAGCGCGGCGGCGTCGTAGCGCACCGCCCGGGAGCGGCGGCGGAACATGTCCACCGCGTAGACGCCGATCCAGGCCGAGAAGGACACCGCGAGCAGGATCAGGAAGGTGATGAAGGAGCCCAGGAAGCTCTTGGCGACCAGCATCAGCATCAGGCCGCCGACCAGCGAGATCACCGCGTTGATGCTGACGGCCAGCGCGCGCGGCAGCTTGACGCCCATGGTCTGCGCGGTGAAGCCGGCCGAGTACATCGAGAGGCTGTTGATCAGCAGCATGCCCACGATCGCGGTCAGCAGGTAGGGCACCGCCAGCCAGGTCGGCAGCAGGTCACCGAGGAAGGAGACCGGGTCGGAGGCCTCGGCCAGACCGGGCGAGGCCACCGCCATCACCGCGCCCATCAGCACCATCGGCACCATCACCAGGCCGGCGCCCGAGACCGTCACGCCGACGATCTTCTTCCCGGAGGCGGCGTGCGGCAGGTAGCGGGCGAAGTCCGGGCCGGTGGGGACCCAGCTGATGCCGCCGGCGGCGATGGTGCCGACGCCGGCGACCATCATCGCCGTGGTGCCCGCGGGCTTGGAGAAGACCTCGCTCCAGTGGATGGTCGCGACCAGGTAGCCCAGCACCAGCACGCTGAAGAGGCCGAAGAGGTACGTCGACCAGGTGTTGCAGACGTTCAGCGCCTTGCGGCCCATGCCGGAGACCAGGAAGGTGCAGGCGACGAAGAGGAAGAGCGTGATCACGATCAGCGCGGTGTTGCTCTTGACGCCGAAGAGCAGGTCGAGCACGGTCAGCACGGCGTAGGCGCCGGTGACGGCGTTGATCGTCTCCCAGCCGAACCGGGCGATCCAGAGGATCGCGCCGGGGAAGAGGTTCCCGCGCACCCCGAAGGTGGCCCGCGACAGGGTCGCGCCCGGGGCGCCGCCCCACTTCCCGGAGACCGACAGCACGCCGACCATGCCGAACGAGACGACGGCGGCACACGCCGCGACGACCAGGACCTGCCAGAAGTTCAACTGGTTGAACACGACCAGGGCGGCGCCCATGGTGAGCAGCAGGACGCTGATGTTCGCCGCGACCCAGGTCGGGAAGAGCTCGCGGACTCTGCCCCCGCGCTCGTGGTCGGGGACGGGTTCGATACCGCGCGTCTCTATCGCGCCGTCGGTGTCGGCGGTGGACAGGTTGTCCATGAGGGTGGCTCCGAGCGTGTGAAGCGGGAGAAGAATCGGACATTTGGAAAATTCATGGAACTCTTCGCGCGTAGCGCGGGAGTTGAATCATCCTACGTTGTCCCGGACGTCACCCGGTCAATGCGGTCGCTCACCGACGGTGGCCGGACTTCCCGGCCTCCCGGCGGCCCTCGAGCGGCGATGTCCAGCACCCGGCGCGCTCCGTACTCCTCGGCGATGCGGACGTACGGCAGGAGGTCACCGCGGTCGGGGTCGAGGAGGTCGTGGATCGCGGCGAGCCGTGGATGCCCGAAGCACTCGTCAGCCACGCCAGCGACGCCATGCGGCGACGGCCGTCGCCTCAACGCGTTTCCGCGAAGGGCCGCGGATCCCGGACGGGCTGTGCGGTGCCACCCGGTTTTACGACCGAAAAAACACGACATACAATTCGTGCAATTGTTGACATGTGCGGCGGCCGGGCCAACAGTGGGGGTGCCACCGCCGTCGCCGACCCGGCGGATCCGTGTGGCGGCCCTTCGACAGGAGATGGTTAGCGTGGACCCGATGAGCAGGGAAGGTCTGGAGCGGCTCAGGTCCCTGCTGGCCGAGCGGATCGGCGCGCCGCGCGAGCACGGCGAGGACGCCGGGCGGGTGGAGCCGCTGCGCCGACAGGTGCACCACGCGGTCACCGGCATAGACGCCTACCTCAGCGCGGTCGAGGCGGGCAGCCTCACCGTCGTGGGGCTGCACGAGCAGGCCCTGGACCTGTGGCGGAGCCTGGAGCGGATCGCCGCCGCGGAGTCCGGGCGGGAGGCCACCGGCCCCGGCGGCGCGGTCCGGGTGCCCGTGCAGTCCGCTCCCGCGGCCTGAGCGACGGGCCGAAGGCCTTGGGCCGGAATCGGAACCCGGGCCCGCACCGCCGGGCGGCAGCGGCTCCGGTCAGGACGTGACGACGTTGTAGGCCGGGTAGATCTTCGGCTCCACGTCCGGCGCGCCGATCTCCCTGAGCATCGGCCGGAGGTGCTCGCCGAACTTCCGGAAGGCGTCCTCCGACTCCCAGACGTCCACCACCAACCAGCCGTCGGGGGTGGGTGCGGCCGTGTGGGAGATGAGACCCGGCACGGGCCAGTCGGAGGCCTTCTTGACCACCCCGCGGCCCCCGGTGAGTCTGTCGGTGCCCTGTTCGTACATGGCCTGGTTCATGCCCGGGGTCTCGATGACGACGACGATCGCCATGGTGCGCTCCAGTGTCGGGGTGTGGAGGGGGACGAGCCTCAGTCGAGCACGCCGACGCGAGGGCCGCACGGCGGTCTACGGCGGACGAGTGGCCGGCCCCGGCGCCCGCGAGGGCGGTACGGGCGCCGGGCCGCCGCGGCACCGCCACCGGCGCGGGCGGCCTCACCGGACGAAGTAGTCCGGGTCGCGCTCCGCGAGGCTCGACGCCAGCGCGCGCAGGTCGGCCTCGGGGGTGTTCCTGGCGTCCGCGGACATCACGATCAGGTGGTCGCCACGGCGGACGAAGTAGAAGAGCACGTACGGGTTGACCCGGCGCCAGGTGTTCGGCGCGACCTGCTCGCAGCCGTCGCCGGACACCGTGCTGCCCAGGTCCAGCGAGTCGCAGTGCGGAGGCCGGAAGGTGCGCTCCACGGGTTGGACCGTCACCCTGACGGCCCAGTGGCCGGGATCGCCCGCGTCCACGCCCGGGCGGTCGGGCAGCAGGGTGTAGCCGAACCACCGGCCGGGCTTGCTGGTCAGCGGAGTGCCGAGGTGGTAGCCGGTGACGTCGGGCGCGTACAGCGGCACGCCGACGTCGGCGAGCGCCTCCCGCAGGCGCTCGTCCGTGCGGTGACCGCCGAGGACCGCCGACAGCGGCGAGCACAGCGCGAGGGCGGCCAGCAGGGCGATCCGCGGCCGCCAGAGCAGCGGCCTGGGCGCGGCCAGGACCGCGGCGACCGCGAACACGGCGGCCGTGACCAGGGGGGACAGCACCTCCGGGAGGCCCGGTGCCCCGGCCCGGTCGAACAGTTCGCGCGCCAGCCAGAAGACCAGGACGACCGCCACGGCAACTCGCCAGGCCGGGCGGACGCCCGCCAACCGCAGCGCCAGCCAGCTCGCCAGGAAACCGACCACCGCGGCCACCGCAAGGAACATCAGAGCCACTCCCAGGCAGTCCCAGTCCTGCCGTGCGTCGCACGGCAGGACGTCCGCCCACGGCAGCGCGGCCAGCACGATCGACACGGCCCCGAGACCGGCTCCCACCCCCGCCGCCCTGACCGTCCGGGACCGGCCGATCGCCGACCGGTAGTCCTGTCGTCGAGCGTCCGCCGCCCGCCCCCCGGGTGTGCCCACCGTCCGCGCCCTCTCTGCTCCACCGGCTGATCCGTCCGGCGACGATCGTTCCGCACGGCGGCGGGGGCGGCATGAGTACGCGTACTCGGATCCGACCGCTCGGAGCGGGTAGGCCCGGTCAGGCGCGGCGGCGGTTGCTGGCGTCGCGGAGCCGGTCGGTGTGGCGGGCCAGGGCTTCGAGGCGGGTGGCGAGGTCGGCGTGGCCGGTGCCCAGGTGGGGTCGTATGCCGGCGAGGGGCTCGATCAGGTCGGCGGCGTCGGTGGTGCCGAGGGCGGCGGTCAGCGCGGCCTGGGCGGGGCGGGCCTCGCGGGCGAGGCCGACCGCGGTGATCTGGGCGGCCAGGACGCGCAGTTCGGCGGCGTTGTCGCGGGCCCAGGCGGTGATCGCGCGTTCGGCGGCCCGGCGGTCACGGACGGCCTTGACGCGCTCGGCGCCGGTCCCGGCGCCGGAGTCGGCGGCACCGGCGGGGCGCAGCCGCAGGTAGCGGTTCTCGGCGGCCTGGCGGCTGGCGACGCCCATGGGCCGGGCCAGGTCCGCCCAGGTGGCACCCGCGGCGCGGGCGGTCTCCACCAGGCCGGCCTCCCAGCCGGCCAGCTGGGTGCGGAGCTCGCGCAGCAGCACCAGGGCGGCCAGCGCCTGGTCGGGGTCGGGCTCCTGGCCTCCCTGATGGGGCACCGGCGCGGGGCGCCCGGCGGTATCGGTCGCCCCGGGCGCGTCGGGCGCCTGGGCGGCCCGGACGGCGTCGTCGATGGCGGCCAGCGCCGCCGCGGCGGCGAGGAAGGAGACGGGCTCCGCGCTCGGAGCGGGACCGGAAACGGGCTTCGGCGGCTTCGCACTCATGTAGTCACCGTACCGACGACACGAGGGGTTTGTCATCGGATGGATGACGTGTTACAACAATGACAGGTGAAGCGCACTGGCACCCATCGATCCGACTGGAGGTGTTTCGCGATGCTGCTGCGCACCGACCCGTTCCGCGAGCTGGACCGTCTGACCCAGCAGTTCCTGGGCACGACCGGCACGTGGACCCGTCCCACCCCCATGCCGCTGGACGCGTACCGCACCGGCGACGAGTACGTGATCTGCTTCGACCTCCCCGGCGTGGACCCGGAGGCGATCGACATCGACGTCGAGCGGAACATGCTGACCGTCAAGGCCGAGCGCCGTCCGCGCCACCAGGGCGACGACGTGAAGTGGGAGCTCTCGGAGCGTCCGCTCGGCGTCTTCTCGCGCCAGGTGATGCTGTCCGACACCCTCGACCCCGAGGGCATCTCGGCCGACTACGAAGAGGGCGTCCTGACCCTGCGCATCCCGGTCGCGGAGCGGGCCAAGCCCCGCAAGGTGGCGATCAGCCACAGCGGGACCCGCAAGCAGATCCAGGCCTGATCCGCCGGCTGCCCCCGTTGCCGCCCCGCGCCGCCCCGAAAACCCCCCGAGAGGGCGGCGCGGGGCATCACGGCCCCGCCTCTTCCCGGGCCGCTCGCCGCGAGCGGCCCGCCCGAAGAGAGAGCACGCCCATGTCAGACCGCGGACCGGCACCCCACGTGGTGAGGGCGTACGGCGAGATCGACCTCGACACCGCCCCCCGTCTGCGCCGCGACCTGTCCCGCGCGCTGGCCGAGCACCGGGACGTGGTGCTGGACCTGTCCGGCGTGACGTTCATGGACTGCTCGGGCCTGGGCGTCCTCGTCGACGCCCGGAACCAGGCCGACCGGCAGGGTTCGCGTCTGCTCCTGCGCGGTGTCGGCCGCCCCGTGGCCAGGCTCCTCAAGCTCACCGGCCTCACCGGCCACCTGGCCCCCACGCCCTGACGGCACGGCCGGGTGGACCGGCCCTGCCCGACCCGACCCCGTTCCGCGCCGACGGCGCGAAGAGCGAAGGGAGGATCCGCGGTGACGCTCCGTTGGGAGGCGTTCCTGGACCAGGTCCAGGAACGCGGCGAATACGACAACCCGCAGGAAGCCGAACGGGCGGCACGCGTCGTGCTGGCCCTGCTCGGCGCCCACCTGGTCGGCGAGGTCCGGGCCGAGCTCGCGGCCCGCCTGCCGGAGGCACTCTCCCTGGTCCTGCTCAATCCCCTGCAGGCCGCCGAGCCGCTCAGCCCCGACCGGTTCGTGCGCGCCACCGCGGCCTGGATCGAGGGGGCCACCGAGCGGACCGCCCCCTGGGACATCGGCGCCGTGCTGTCCACGGTCGCCGACGCGGCGGGCGACGAGCTCATGGAACGCGTCCTGCTCCAGCTGCCGCCCGGCTACGACCTGCTCTTCGGCCGGCCCGCCGCCGGCCACCGCCCCTGACCCCAGCCACCCGCCGCAGCGCGCACGCAGCGGCCCGTCCCGGAAGGGCACCACCGATGACCCGGCACCGCCGCCTCCTCCAGCAGGTCCGCACCAACGGCCGGTACCCCACCGACGAGGAGGCCGACCGCGTCCTCACCGCCGTCCTGACCCAGCTCGGCGCCCAGCTCACCGGCGAGGAGCGCTGCGAGCTGGCCGCGGCCCTGCCCCAGCGCTGGCGCGCCGTCTTCACCGGCCAGATCCCGCTGCCGGAGCCGGTCAGCGCCCCCGCCTTCGTCGAGGCGCTCGCCCGGACCCTGGGCACCAGCCTCACCGCCGCCCGCTGGGACGCCTCCTCCGTCCTGACCGCGCTCGCCGCCGTGACGGACCAGCACCTCGCGGACCGCATCCTGGCCGGCCTCCCGCGCGGGTACGCCCTGCTGTTCGGCCGGGCCGACCTCAGCGTCGCGGCCTGAGCGCGGCCTCCCGGGCACGGCCCGGAGGGGCGGGCGGACGGTCGACCCGGGCGGACCGGCGGACGGACGGCTGCTCCGGGCGGACCGGCGGACGGACGCCTGCCCCGGGCAGCCCGACGGACGGACGGCTGCTCCGGCGGCTTCAGCGGGCCGCCGGGGCCGGCCGGGAGCCGTGCACCCGGTAGCGCTCCGCGTCCGCCCACCTGACCTCCAGGCCGAAGCCCGGGCGGTCCCGCGCGGGGCGCAGCGCGCCGCCGTCCGGTCGCAGGGTGCCGTCCAGCAGCATGCCCTCCAGCCGGACGTGGTCGTGGAAGTACTCGAGGTGGCGCAGCCGGTCGACCGCGCAGAAGCCGTGGGCGGAGAGGGCGGGGGCGCAGTGCCCGGACAGGTCGATGTCGTGGGCGGCGGCGAGGCCGGCGACCTGGAGGAGGCCGGTGATGCCGCCGCAGCGGGTGACGTCGGCCTGGAGGCAGTCGACCGCGTCGGCCGCCAGCAGCGTGGCGAAGTCCGTCAGGAGGTAGCCGTACTCGCCGGCGGTGATCTCCGGCCGGCCCGCGGTGTGTTGCCGCACGGACCGGAGGCCGTCGGGGTTCAGGGAGCTGACCGGTTCCTCGAACCAGCGGACGTCCCACTCCTCGGCGAACCGCCGCGCCCAGTGCACCGCCTCGGTGCGGGTCAGGGCGCCGTTGGCGTCGGCGAACAGCTCGGTGCCGTCCCCGACGGCGCGGCGGACGGCGCGCAGCCGTTCCGGGTCCTGGTCGGGGTGCCGGGAGGTCTTGAGCTTGACGCGCGGGATGCCCTGGGCGGCCCAGCCGGACAGCTGCTCCGCCAGCCGGGCCAGGGGGTAGTTGGTGAAGCCGCCGCTGCCGTAGACGGGCACCCGCTCGTGGAAGGACGGCAGCAGGTCCACGACCGGGAGGTCCAGCAGCCGCCCCTTGAGGTCCCACAGCGCCAGGTCGACGGCCGAGACGGCCATGGCTCCGACGCCGGGTTGCCCGGCGTTGCGCACGGCCCGCCGCAGCCGGCGCCAGAGCGCGGGCGGGGCGAGCGCGTCGGCACCGGCGACGACGGGCGCGAGCTGGGACTCGGCGAACACCGCGGTGGAGACGTCGCCGTAGGTGTAGCCGATGCCGGTGCGGCCTCCGCCGTGGGCCTCGACCAGCACCATGGTGGTCGAGTCCCATTCCAGGGTGCCGTCCTGCTCCCTGCCGTCCGGTCCGTCGGTGGGGACGGTGAAGGCGTGCACGGTGAGGCGGTCCACGCGGACGGGTGCGGTCGCCACGGTCATCGCGGTGCTCCTGTGTCGGTGGCCGCCGCAGGCGCGGCCGGGGCGGGCGGTGAACGCCGGGGGGCCTGCCCCGGAGCCACGCCCGTCGTCCCAACCGTCGGCGGCCGTCGGCGGCCGTGGGCGGCCCGTCGATTCCGTCCGCGCCTGCCCCGCAGCGGCTCCGGCGAAACGGCGCCGACGGGAGTCGGCCGTTTCGGCCGCGCGGTTGGGGAAACCCGTCAGGGCGTCCGGTGGCCGGGCGGTACCGCGGCGACCGGATCGTCCCCAGCGCGGCGACCGGAACGAGGAGCGAGATGACCCAGACCGTGGTGATCACCGGGGCGAGCGCCGGCATCGGCCGTGCCACGGCCCGGTTGTACGGGCGCCGGGGCGCGAACGTGGCGCTCCTCGCCCGCGGCAGCGCGGGCCTGGAGGCGGCGGCCGAGGAGGTCGAGCGGGCCGGGGGCACCGCGCTGGTCCTGCCGACCGACGTCGCCGACCACCGGGCGGTGTCCGCTGCGGCGAGCCGTGTGGAGGAGCGGTTCGGCGCCATCGACGTGTGGATCAACGTCGCCTTCACCTCCGTGTTCGCCCCCTTCGACGAGATCCGGCCGGAGGAGTTCCGGCGGGTCACCGAGGTGACGTACCTGGGCTTCGTGTACGGCACCATGGCCGCGCTGGAGCGGATGAAGCCGCGCGACCGGGGCACGATCGTCCAGGTCGGTTCCGCACTGGGCGCGCGCGCCATTCCCCTGCAGTCCGCGTACTGCGGAGCCAAGCACGCCGTCAACGGCTTCACCGAGTCGCTGCGCTGCGAGTTGCTGCACGAGAAGAGCAACGTCCGCGTCACGGTCGTCCAGATGCCGGCCGCCAACACCCCGCAGTTCTCCTGGGTGCTCTCCCGACTGCCGCGCCACCCCCAGCCGGTGCCGCCGATCTACCAACCCGAGCTGTGCGCCCGGGCGGTGGCCTTCGCGGCCGACCACCCGCAGCGCAAGCAGTACTGGGTGGGCGGGAGCACGGCCGCCACCATCCTCGCCCAGAAGGCGGCCGCGCCGCTGCTGGACCGCTACCTCGCCCGGACCGGCTTCGACTCCCAGCAGACCGGCGACACCGTCGGGCCGGGCCGGCCGAACAACCTCTGGCACCCGGTGGACGGCGCCGTCGGCACCGATCACGGGGCGCACGGCGAGTTCGACGGGCGGTCCCACGGGCGCAGCCTCCAGCTCTGGGCCTCGCAGCACGCCGCAGCGGTGACCGCCGTGGCCGGCGGGGCGCTCGCGGCGGGCGCGGCCCTGCTCGCCCGACGGCGCCGCTGACGGCGGCTCGACCCCGGCCGCGTCGGCCGGCCGGCCGGGCTGATCCCGCCCGCTGTCCGGTCCTGGAGTGCGGTCGCCTTGGCCCGGGGTGCGGTGGCCCTGGAGTGCGGTCGCCCTGGCCCGGGGTGCGGTGGCCCTGGCCCGGGATGCGGTCGTCCCGGTTGGCTCCGCCGCCCCCGGGTAGCCGCCGCGTGCGGTCCCCGGCCCGCACGGGCCGCCGCGCCCCCGGGAGGAGTCACCACCATGCCGTCGGACAGCTTCGCCGCCCGTGGGACCTTCGAAGCCATGGGCTCGTCCCACACGCTCTACCGGCTCGACGCGGTGCCCGGCGCCGACCGGCTCCCGTACAGCCTCAAGGTGCTGTTGGAGAACCTGCTGCGCAACGAGGACGGGCACGGCGTCACCGGTGACCAGATCAGTGCGGTCGCCGACTGGGACCCGCGTGCCGAGCCGGCGACCGAGATCCAGTTCACGCCCGCGCGGGTGCTGATGCAGGACTTCACCGGGGTGCCGTGCCTGGTGGACCTGGTCGCGATGCGGGAGGCGATGACCGACCGCGGCGGCGACCCGGCGCTGATCGACACCCGCCGGCCCGTGGAGCTGGTGATCGACCACTCCGTGATCGCCGACCGCTTCGGCTCCCGCGAGGCCTTCGACCGCAACGTGGAGCTCGAGTACGAGCGCAACCGGGAGCGCTACGAGTTCCTGCGGTGGGGGCAGGGCGCGCTGCGGAACCTGCGCGTCGTCCCGCCGGGGACGGGCATCTGCCACCAGGTCAACCTGGAGCACCTCGCCCGGGTGGTGTTCGACGAGGACGGGCTGGCCTTCCCCGACACCCTGGTCGGCACCGACTCCCACACGCCGATGGTCAACGGGCTCGGCGTGCTGGGCTGGGGCGTCGGCGGGATCGAGGCGGAGGCCGCGATGCTCGGCCGCCCGGTGAGCATGCTGCTGCCCAAGGTCGTGGGCGTACGGCTGAGCGGAGCGCTCCCGGCGGGCAGCACCGCCACCGACCTGGTCCTGACGATCGCCGAACGGCTCCGCGCCCACGGCGTGGTCGGCTCCTTCGTGGAGTTCCACGGGCCGGGCGTCGGCGAGGTGCCGGTGGCCAACCGGGCCACCATCGGCAACATGAGCCCGGAGTACGGCGCCAC
Source organism: Kitasatospora sp. NPDC048194 (assembly GCF_043202455.1). Taxonomy (NCBI): domain Bacteria; kingdom Bacillati; phylum Actinomycetota; class Actinomycetes; order Kitasatosporales; family Streptomycetaceae; genus Kitasatospora; species Kitasatospora sp. NPDC048194. The sequence goes on along the minus strand of NZ_JBIDAK010000016.1, from coordinate 30,574 downwards.
CTGCGCCATCTTCCCGATCGACGCGGAGACGCTCGCCTACCTCCGCCTCACCGGCCGCGACGAGCGGCACGTGGCCCTGGTGGAGGCCTACGCCAAGGAGCAGGGGCTGTGGCACGACCCCGGGCACACCGCCGACTACAGCGAGACGCTGGACATCGACCTGTCCGCCGTCGTCCCCTCGATCGCCGGGCCGAAGCGGCCTCAGGACCGCATCGCCCTGGCCGACGCGCCCGCGGCCCTGTTCGCGGCCCTCGGCACGGACGGGAGCCCGGACACCGGCGCCCCGGCCGGAGTCGACGAGGGCGACGAGGAGTCCTTCCCCGCCTCCGACCCCCTGTCGGTGACCGGCGACCACCCCGGCGACCGGCCCGCCCCGCCGCCCCGGTCCGGTGCTGCGCCGCCCCCACCGCCCGGTCCGGTCTCCGCCCCGGCGGGAGGCGCCACCGTCGACCGGATCGGCCACGGCTCGGTGGTCATCGCGGCGATCACCTCCTGCACCAACACCTCCAACCCGCAGGTGATGGTCGCCGCCGGGCTGCTGGCCCGCAAGGCCGTCGAGCGCGGCCTGCGCTCCAAGCCCTGGGTGAAGACCAGCCTCGCGCCGGGCTCCCGGATCGTGATGGACTACCTCGCGCACGCCGGACTCCTGCCGCCGCTGGAGGCTCTCGGCTTCGACCTGGTCGGCTACGGGTGCACGACCTGCATCGGCAACTCCGGGCCGCTGATCGAGGAGGTGTCGCGGGCCGTGGCCGCCGACGACCTCACCGTGGTGTCCGTCCTCTCCGGCAACCGGAACTTCGAGGGCCGCATCCACCCCGAGACCAGGCTCAACTACCTGGCCTCGCCCCCGCTCGTGGTCGCCTACGCGCTCGCCGGATCGATGGCCGTCGACCTCACCCGCGACCCGCTCGGCATCGGCGACGACGGCCGGCCCGTTCACCTGCGCGACGTCTGGCCGGACCCGGACGAGATCCAGCAGGTGGTCACCGCCAGTCTGCGGCCGGAGATGTTCACGGCCGGCTACGCCGACCTGTTCACCGGTGACGAGCGCTGGCGCGCCCTGCCCGCGCCCCGCAGCGACCTGTTCACCTGGAACCCCGACTCGACCTACGTACGGTGCCCGCCCTACTTCCAGGAGATGCCCCGGCAGCCCCTGCCGCCCGGCGACCTGACCGGCGCCCGGGTGCTGGCGCTGCTGGGCGACTCGGTCACCACCGACCACATCTCCCCCGCCGGCGCGATCCGGCCCGACTCGCCGGCCGGCGCGTACCTGCAGGCCCACGGGGTCGCGCCGCGGGACTTCAACTCCTACGGTTCGCGGCGCGGCAACCACGAGGTGATGATCCGCGGCACCTTCGCCAACGTCCGCCTGCGCAACCTGCTCGCGCCCGGCACCGAGGGCGGCTTCACCCGCCACCTGCCCGACGGCGAGCAGACCACCATCCACGGGGCGGCCGTGCGGTACGCCGAGGAGGGCGTGCCGCTGCTCGTGGTCGCGGGCACGGAGTACGGCTCCGGATCCTCCCGGGACTGGGCGGCCAAGGGCACCGCGCTGCTCGGCGTCAGGGCCGTGCTGGCGGAGTCCTTCGAGCGCATCCACCGCTCCAACCTCGTCGGCATGGGCGTCCTGCCGCTGCAGTTCCAGCCCGGTCAGAACGCCGGCTCACTGGGGCTCACCGGCGAGGAGACCTACGCCGTCCGGGGCCTCGCCGAACTGGCCGGGACGGACGGGACGGACGGGACGGCAGGGGCGGCGGGGGCGGCGGGGACGGCCAGGACGGCCGAAGTCGAGGCCACCGGGCCGTCCGGCACCATCCGCTTCACCGCCCGCATCCGCCTCGACACCCCGACCGAGGCCGAGTACTACCGGCACGGCGGCATCCTGCCGTACGCCCTCCGGTCCCTCCTGCCCGGCTGACGCCGCCCCTGCCGGCCCGAACCCGTACGAGAACCGGAGCGCGGCGTGCGACTGCTGCTGACCACGGACACCCACGTCCCCACCCGGGCGCGCGCCCTGCCCGAACCGCTGCTGCGGGCCGTCGAGGAGGCCGAGGTGGTGTTCCACGCCGGCGACTGGGTGGACGCCGCCACGCTCGACCTGTTCGAGGCCCGGGCCCGGCGGCTGGTCGCCGTCCACGGCAACAACGACGGGCCGGCGCTGCGGGAGCGGCTGCCCGAGGTGGCCCGGGCGGAGCTGGGGGGTCTGCGCTTCGCCGTCGTGCACGAGACCGGGCCGGCGCGGGGCCGCGAGCAGCGGTGCGAGGAGCGCTTCCCCGACGCGGACGTCCTGGTGTTCGGCCACAGCCACATCCCGTGGGACAGCCGCACCCCGGGCGGCCTGCGGCTGCTCAATCCGGGCTCCCCCACCGACCGGCGCCGCCAGCCCTTCGCCACGTACCTGACCGCCGACGCGGAGGGCGGCCGCCTCACCGACCTGCGCCTGCACCGGCTGCCCCGGCGCACCTGACGCGGCTGCGCGCGGCTGCATGCGGCTGCACGCGGCTGCACGCGGCTGCGGCACCGGTCGGCCAACGGGGCGTCACCGGGGTCAGGGCGCCGGCCAGTTGCGCAGCAGGGCGTCGAGGGCGTCCAGGATGCGCGCCCAGGTGTCCTCGGTGTCGCGGGGGGTGTGCTGGAATCCTCCGGCCCGTTCCAGGGCGACGTAGCCGTGGAAGGTGCTGCCGAGCAGCCGGACGGCGTCCGTCTCGTCGGGTTCCGCGAGGTCGTAGCCGCGCAGGATGGCACGCGTCATCCGGGAGTGCCGGACGGCGGCGCTGTTGACCGCGGTCTCGTAGTCGAGTTCCAGTTGCGCGGCGGCGTAGCGGCCGGGGTGTTCGCGGGCGTAGTCGCGGTAGGCGTTGGCGAAGGCGGCCAGGGCGTCCTTGCCGGCGCGCCCGGCCAGTGCGGTGGCGACCCGGTCGGCGAGTTCCTCCAGCGCGAGCAGCGCGATCCTGGTCTTGAGGTCCTGGGAGTTCCTGACGTGCGAGTACAGACTCGCGTCCTTCACCCCGAAGCGTCGTGCCAGCGCCGAGACGGTGACCTTGTCGAAGCCCACCTCGTCGGCCAGCTCCGCTCCCGCCCGGGTGAGTCGTTCCGCGTTCAGCCCCACGCGTGCCATGCGCTTCCCTTCGATCGCCTGGACCCAGTATACGTTTGCCTAGCCCTCCTAGGTTATTTACTATCCACTCTATGAAGCCTTTGACCGAGCACGAGATCCGCTCCGCCTTCGTCAACTGCAGCAAGGGCGAGGCCAAGCGCCTGCACGTTCCCCGCGACCTGGCCGAACAGCCCTGGGAGGACCTGGACTTCCTCGGCTGGCGCGACCCGCAGGCACCCGATCGCGGCTACCTCGCCGCCGAGCTGGACGGGCGGACGGTGGCGGTCGCGCTGCGATCCTCCGGCGCCGCCTCCTGGCAGGCCCGGCGGAGCATCTGCTCGCTCTGCGTGACCACGCACACCGGGGGCGTCTCGCTGCTGGTGGCACCACGGGCCGGGCAGGCCGGCAAGCAGGGCAACTCGGTGGGGGCGTACATGTGCAGCGACCTCGCCTGCTCGCTCTACGTGCGCGGGAAGCGCGAGGTGGGCACCCGGCTGCACGAGTCGCTCACCGTCGAGGAGAAGATCCGCCGCACGGTGGCCAACCTCGCCGCCTTCGTCGCCAAGGTCACCGCCTGACCCCGGGCGCGGTCTCCCGGCTATGGCCGTCGACCTCGCCCTGAAGCTCGCGCTCGCTCTCGGCCGGGTACCGGCTCTGCCCCGTCTGCTCGACCGGGCCCGGAGCGAGTCCGCCGACGGGGCGGCGGTGCCGCTGCGAGGGCGCCGCGCCGCGGCTGGAGACCCTCCGGATCGAGGCCCTCGAGCAGCTCGCCGAACGGCTGCTCCACCGCCCCTGACATACCTCACGCGCACCTGCACACGTGCACACGTGAACTGAAACGACACCGGCGGGGCTCCGACGTCATCGGACGGGGCGGAGTGCGCTCCGGGAGGCGCCCAGGGCGACCGGCTCCCCGGATCCGCACGGGGTCAGTGCTTCGCCTGGTCCTTCAGGACGGCCCGGACGCGCTCCAGCAGGTCGGGCGGCAGCTGGGCGTAGCCCAGGTTCTCGGCCGTCAGCTGGCCGGTCCCGCTGACGATGTGGGAGAGGTAGCCCGCCACGGCGGAGGCGGAACGGTCGTCCGTGCCGCCGTGGTCGCAGTACACCGCGTAGCCGATCTGGATCAGCGGATACCCGCCCGGCACGAGCTGGTCGTAGGTCGGGCTGACCGTCAGGTCGGCGCCCGACCCGGCCACCCGGGCGGACGCGGCCGCCGTCGTGGCGGCCTGGGGCTTGGCCGGCACGGGGGCGCCGCCGGGCCCCGCCGGGAGCGACGCGGTACCCAGCTTGCCGACGGCGGCTGGCTTGCCGGAGGCGGCCAGCGGCGCGAAGGAGATCGCGTACGGCGTGTCGGCGGTCCGTCCGGTGAGGTCGAGCGTCTGCTGCGTGGTGCCGTGGGCCTGGGCCGGCCAGGACGTGCTCGGGGGGAACGGCCAGTCCGCGGGCGCTGCCGCGGCCAGGTACCGGGTGAAGGCGAGCGTGGTCGACAGCTCGCCGGACGGGCGGTACACGATGATGTCCTTGGCCGGAAGTGAGGACGCCGGGTTGAGCGCCTGGATCGCCGGGTCGTCCCAGCTGACGATCCGGCGGTTGAAGATCCGGGCGATGACCGGGGCGTCCAGGATCAGTTGGCCCGCCCCCGGGACGTTGTAGACCACGGCGATCGGCGTCACGTCCACCGGGAGTCGGACGGCGCGGCCGCCCGCGCACCGCGATCCGAGGTCCTGGTCCCCGGGTGGGACGTCGAGGACCGCGGCGGCGACCCGGCCGGCGGCGAAGTCGTCGCCCGCCGCGCCGTAGCGGGTGCCGTCCTTGGCGGTGAGGTTCGCGGTGGGGCAGGCCTGGTGGTAGTTCTGCGTCCACCGGTCGACGAGGACCGCCTGCTGGGTGTCCGCGCCGATCACCGCGTCCCCCGCCGGGCCGCAGGTGACCGGCCCGGGCGGCGCGTCCGGACCGAGCAGGGGGGTCGGGTTGTCGTAGGTCCCCGACGGCCAGGTGGCGATGGACAGCCCCGCAGCCGCAGCGAGCGCGAGCAGCGTCGCGCCGACGATCAGCCCACGGCGGCCACTCGGGCGCGCAGCGCCGTCCGGTACGCCGACGGCTTCGGGCGCGGGTGCCGGGTCGGGTACGGACGCGTCGAGGACGGTCGCGGGCGCCGCCGGCTGCGTCTGCGGCCGTTCGGCCGCCGTCCGCTCCGCCCCGGCGAGCCGCTGCAGCAGCTGGTCGGCGGTGGGCCGCCCGGCCGGGTCCTTGGCCAGGCACGCGGTGACCAGGGGCACCAGTTCGGCCGGCACACCGGTCAGGTCCGGGTCCTCGTGCACCACCCGGTAGCCGACCGCGTGTGAGGAGTCACCGCCGAAGGGGCCGCGGCCGGTGGCCGCGAACACCAGCACCGAGCCGAGGGCGAACACGTCGGTGGCCGGGTCGGCGGTGCCGTCCCGGAACTGCTCGGGCGCCATGAACGGCGGGGTGCCGACGGCCACCCCGGTGCTGGTGAGCTGGGTGCCGTCGAGGGCCCGGGCGATGCCGAAGTCGATGACGCGCGGGCCGTCCTGGGCGAGGAGGACGTTGCCGGGCTTCAGGTCGCGGTGCACCAGGCCGGCGCGGTGGATGTCCTGGAGCGCCTCGGCCAGGCCGACCGCCAGCCGTCGCACCTCGTCGGCGATGAACGGGCCCCGGGCGGCGACGCGTTGGGCCAGCGACGGGCCCGGGATGTAGAGGGTGGCCAGCCAGGGGAGCACCGCGTCGGCGTCAGCGTCGACGACCGGCGCGGTGAACGCCCCGCTGACCAGCCGGGCGGCCGCGACCTCGTGCCGGAAGCGGGCGCGGAACTCGGTGTCCGAGGCCAGGTCGGCGCGGATCACCTTGACCGCCACCTGCCGGCCCGACAAGGACCGGGCGAGGTAGACCACGCCCATCCCGCCGGCGCCCAGCCGGTCCTCCAGCCGGTAACCACCGATCTCGCGCGGATCGTTCTCCAGCAGCGCCATGCGCCCGCCCCCGTCCCCTCGCGCGCACCGGTCAACGGAGGTGCGCGCAAGGCAGCCTAGCGCCGGCCGGTCGGATGTGCTCCGCTCCCCCGGGACGGTGCCGACGCCGACGGGTTTCAGCAGCTCATCGTCCAGGTGTGGGACCCGCCCTGGTCGTTGGCGCCCTGGTTGTAGCCGACCTCCTGCCCGGGGGCGAGGCAGATGGTGACGCGGCCGAGCAGTTCACGGCCTTCGTAGACCTTCACGTGGTCCTTCACGCCGGGGCCCGAAATGCCGTGGTCGGCCCAGGAGGAGTCGTGCTTGAACATGTCGCCCTCCCACCAGTGGTCGTCTCCCGAGTGCTCGATCTTCAGGCCCTGGAAGTTCGCGTCCGTCCACACGCAGAAGTACCCGCTCCCGCACGGCGCGGAAGCGGCGGCCGGGACGGCCGTGCCGGCGGCCGAGCCGAGGGCGAGCACGGCCGTGGTGAGCAGGGTGGTGAAGCGCCTCATCGGGGTGGACCTCCTGGAGTCGGTTGGTTGCTGAGCAGGGTCGTGGCTTCGGCCAGGGCGTGGGCCCGCAGTCGCTGCCAGGTGGCGAGGTCGCCCTGGTGGCGGGCGCGGACCTGTTCGAGGCTGCTGTGGGTGTGGTCGGCCTCGGGCTGGAGGTTGTTGACGACCACCGAGGCCCGGAACCACCCGGCCTGGTCGCCGTACAGCTGCTGCTGGGCGGCGGCCAGGCAGCCGTCGGTGTGGGCCCGCACGACGTATCCGGTCGGCAGGGTGAGGGCCAGCTGGGCCGGTCCGGTACCGAACAACGCGTCCGTGACCCGCTGCTGGTCGGCCGCCGGCGGGGGCTGCTTCCCCGGCCCGGGCGGGGTGATCCCCTGGCGCCGCAGGCAGGAGTCGGTCAGCTGCCGGGTCGCCGCGGCGATCACCTCGTCCGCGCTCGGGCCGGCCGGCGACGGCGACGGCGACGGCGACGGCGACGGCGACGGCGCACAGCCGACCGCCACCACGGCCACGAGCAGCGCACCTGCCGTCCGCAGAGCGGCTCGCATCGGGTGCACCATGGATCAGCCCGACACCCGTCGGCTCGCACCGTTCGACCCCGGGCTCCGAACCGTCCGGGGGTTGCTGGTCTCACACATGGGCCACATCGTGCCGCCTGCGGGCCCGCCCGACCGGACCGATCACGCGCAGGGGCCCCTCAAACGGGTGATCATTTGCCCCGTCAGCAGTCCATGATCATGCACTCGTTGACGCTGGACCGACCGACGGCTCGCGGCCCTCGCGGAGATCCGCGCACCGGTCCGACCGCGCACGGACGAGGCCGTCCGGCTGCTCGACGCGGAGGTGACCGCGCAGAGCCCGAGCCCCAGAACCACCGCGGGTTCTGTGCCGAGTCGGCGGCCCGAGGCGGTCGGCCGGAGAGCCACCCCGGCACCATGGCGTCGCGTCACACCGGGAGGCGGTGGGAGGTGGACGTCCCGCCCATTCACCGGGCCGTCCGCCCGGCTCCATGCTTCACTGCACGACCTCGCCCGCCGGTTCCCCCCTCCCAGCGGCCGACGGGCCCCTCCCCCACCCTGGAGCCCACCATGGACAAGCCCGTGCGCACGTCCGGCCCGGTCGCGCGCGCCGTACGCGCCGTACGCCGGTGGACCGCCGTCGGCACCACCGTGCTGACCCTCGCCTCCGGCACCGCCGTCGCCGCCTCCGCCGCACCGGCCCCCGCCGCGGTCGCCGGAGCGGCCGGCAGCGGCACGTACCAGCAGGTCAGCGACTTCGGCTCGAACCCCGGCAACCTCGCGATGTACAGCTACGTGCCGACCGCTCTGCCGGCGGGAGCGCCCCTGGTCGTCGCGCTGCACGGGTGCACCCAGACCGCGAACGACTACTACAGCGCCTCCGGGTGGCCCAAGTACGCGGACCTGTACCGCTTCGCGGTGGTCTTCCCGCAGACGGACTCCGCCAACAACAGCCTCTCCTGCTTCAGCTGGTTCGACTCCGGCAAGGACGCCCGCGGCCGCGGCGAAGCCGCCTCGGTGGTGCAGATGGTGACGAAGGCCGAGTCGCTGTACGGCTCGGACGCCCACCGCGTGTTCGTCACCGGCCTGTCCGCCGGCGGCGGGCTGACCGCCGACCTGCTCGCCGACTATCCCGACGTCTTCGCCGGCGGCGCCGTCGACTCCGGGCTGCCGGCCCAGTGCGCCACCACTCTCGGCGCCGCTTCCGGCTGCCAGAACGACGACCAGCACCTCACGCCGGCGCAGTGGGGCGACAAGGTCCGCGGCTCCGACCCCGGCTACACCGGGCCGTGGCCCCGCGTGGCGATCTGGCAGGGCACCGCCGACTACACCGTCCGGCCGGTCAACGGCACCGAGTTGCGCGACCAGTGGACGGACGTCTGGGGCATCGGCCAGACGCCGTCCAGCACCCAGAGCCTTCCCGGCGGCACCACCCTCACCACCTACGACGACGGCGGCGGCCGGCCCGCCGTCGCGCTGTACTCCGTCTCCGGCATGGGCCACGGCCTCGCCGTCGACCCCGGCTCCGGCCCCGACCAGTGCGGGACGACCAGTGCGTACTTCCTGGGCGCCCTCTGCTCCAGCTACTACACGGCTCGGTTCTGGGGCCTCGGTGCCGCCCAACTGCCCGCACCCGGCGGCCTCGCCGTCACCGGCACCACCGCCCACGCGGTCTCACTGTCCTGGAACGCCGTCAGCGGCGCGGCCTCGTACGCCGTCTACCGCGACGGCGTGAGGGTCGACACCGGAGCCGTCACCGGCACCACCTACACCGACACCGGTGTCGACACCTCGGTCGCCCACGGCTACGCCGTCGCCGCCGTCGACTCCTCCGGGACCGTCGGCGCCCGGTCCTCCGCCGTGAGCGCCGGCGGCAGGGGCGCCCCGGCTCCGACCTGCTTCACGGACAGCAACTACGCCCAGACCGTCGCAGGGCGCGCCCACCAGAGCGGCGGCCTCACCTACGCCAACGGCTCGGGCCAGGCCATGGGCCTGTGGAACACCTTCACCGTCCACACCCTGGAGGAGACGTCCCCGGGCTTCTACGTGCTCGCCGACGCCGGGTGCCCCGCCTGACGCCCCGCCGCCCGCACCGGGGCCCGCACCGTCCGATCCGGCGGACCGACCCGACCCGCGCAGGCCGACCCCTCGCGCAGACCGGCCTCGCGCAGACCGGCCCCCGCGCCGGTTCCGCGGCGGGGTCGTTCCCCCGGACCGGTCGACGGACGTGAGAGGCTCCTGCCATGGAACAGCGCGTACTCGGCCGCACCGGCCGTCCCGTATCGATCGTCGGACTCGGCACCTGGCAGCTCGGCGCGGACTGGGGGAACGTCCGGGAGGAGGACGCCCTGGCCGTGTTGGACGCCTCCGTCGAAGCGGGTGTCACGCTCTTCGACACCGCCGACGTCTACGGCGACGGCCGCAGCGAGCGGCTGATCGGCCGTTTCCTGAAGGAGCGCGCGGACGCGGAGGTGTTCGTCGCCACCAAGTTCGGCCGTCGGGCGGAGCAGCGACCCGAGCACTACAACCTCGCCAACTTCCGCTCCTGGGCGGACCGTTCACGGGCCAATCTGGGTGTGGAGCGGCTGGACCTGGTGCAGCTGCACTGCCCGCCGACGCCGGTCTACTCCTCGGACGAGGTGTTCGACGCCCTGGACACCCTGGTGGCGGAGGAGCGGATCGCCGCCTACGGGGTGAGCGTGGAGACGTGCGCGGAGGCGCTGACCGCGATCGCGCGCCCGGGTGTCGCGAGCGTGCAGATCATCCTCAACGCCTTCCGGCTCAAGCCGTTGGAGCAGGTGCTGCCCGCCGCCGCGGCCGCCGGGGTCGGGATCCTGGCGCGGGTACCGCTCGCCTCGGGGCTGCTGTCGGGCCGCTACAGCGAGCGGACCTCCTTCGCGCCGGACGACCACCGCAGCTTCAACCGCCACGGCGAGGCCTTCGACCAGGGCGAGACCTTCTCCGGCGTGGACTTCGCGACGGGCGTCGAGGCGGCGCGGGAGTTCGCCGCGCTCGCACCCGAGGGCGCCACCCCGGCCCAGACGGCGCTGCGGTGGGTCGTCCAGCAGCCCGGGGTGACGACGGTGATCCCCGGCGCCCGGAACGTGGCGCAGGCGCGGTCCAACGTCGCGGCCGCGGCCCTGGAGCCGCTGCCCGCGGCCACGCTCGACGCCGTGCGGGAGCTCTACGACCGCCGCATCCGGCCGCAGGTGCACGACCGCTGGTAGTCACCCGGTAGTCACCGGCCCGAGCGCGGTGGCGGCGCCGCTCCCGTGCCGCCGCCACCGCCACCGCGCCACCGTCTGCACGCCGCGGCCCTACAGCCAGCCCCGCTGGGCGGTCTTCAGACCGGCCGCGAAGCGGCTGGCCGCCTCCAGGCGGTCCATCAGGACGGCCATCTGCCGCCGGACGGTGCGCACCGAGATGCCGAGCCGTTTGGCCGCGGCCTCGTCGGTGAGGCCGGTGGACAGCAGGCGCAGCAGTTCGCGTTCGTCGGCGCTCAGGGCCGATCCGTCCGCGCCGAGCCCGTCCCCGGCGCCGTCCCGGTCGTGGGCGATCGGGACGGCGGTCTCCCAGGTCTGCTCGAACAGGGCGACCAGGGAGGCGATGATGCCCGGTTCCCTGGTGCACAGCGCGCCGGCCCGGGTGTTGGCCGGGTCGATCGGCACCACCGCGGTGCTCCGGTCGAAGACCAGCATCCGGGGCGGCAGGACCGGGGCGGTGCGCACCTCGCCGCCGAGGCCGGTCATCCAGCGGACGTAGTCGAGGGTCCGCGGGTCGTCGTGGATGTCGTCCTGGTAGATGGTGCGCAGCCTGACCCCGCGGGCCAGGGCGTCCTCGTCCAGCGGACGGGCGGCGGCCAGGCTGGCGGCGGACTGCGCGCCCCCGGGCATCACCGCCAGGACCTCCGTGGTCAGTCGGGCGGTCAGCACCTCCAGCTTGTCCTGGACGGCGTCCAGGCCGATGAGCCGCTCGCGCCCACCCGTCGGGGTGTCGGCGCGCAGGGTCGCGTACTGGGCCAGGGCACGGGCGACCGCCGCCTTGGTGGCAGCCAACTCCTGCTGGCGGCGGGCCAGTTCCTCCTCCTGGCGGCGCAGCAGCAGGTCCAGTCCGCGCTCCGGGCTGACCGGGCGCAGGGCGCCGGGCTGCTCCCGGGAGGCCCGCAGCAGGGCGAGGTCGGCGAGTCGGTGGAGGGCGGCCCGCACGACGGGCTCCGGGAGCGCCAGCCGGTGGCAGAGTTCGGCGACCCCGCCGTCCGGGTCCGTGAGCATCTCGCGGTAGACGGCCTCCGCGGTGGCGTCCAGCCCCAGCAATTCCAGCACTTCGAACCCCTGCTCCCCGTGGACGATTCCGTATGTGTTCGGTCGGCCCGTCGGTGATCTTTCCTCCGGACCGAACGCCCTCACAAGGCATGATCCGGTCAACGCCCCGATCCGGCCGCCGGGCCGGATTTGCAGCAAGCTGCCTGGCCTGATCCTGCCTCCGGATTCGCTTCCGACCACGGGCCGCCGACCGGCAGGATTCGCCGTGCGCGCACTCTCCCGAAAGTCCGGGCGCCCGAACTCGGGCTCCGCCCGCCGCAGTTCCCGCACAGAACAGGACTCCGTCGTGTCCGTCCGTCCGCTCGCCGCCACCCTCCTCCCCCTCGCCACCGCCGCCCTCGCCGCCGTGGTGTTCGTCCTCGCCGCCGCGACCGCGCCCGGGGCCTCGCCCGCGAGCACGGCCGCGAGCGCGTCGGCCGCCACCGGCGGCGCCGGTGGCGCGATCGGCTGGGACGGCCCCTCCGTCCAGTCGATCAGTTGGGACGCTCCGCCGGCCGCCGACCGCGCAGACCAGTTCTGACCTGCGGCTCTTCTCCCTCATCGGTCCGCTCGCTCCCGTCCATCGCAGCTGAACCGCCCCCGGCTCCGCGGGTCGGCGTTCGGCCGACCCCGGGCCGCCCGCCGATTTGGCTGATTCATTGCGATCGCTTTACCAGGCCATGACCGGCGCGGGAGCGGCGAGCCGGCGTGCGCGCGGTGGGTCACCGCGCTGACTCGGCGCGCTGATTTCGGCGCGCTGATTCGCCGCACTGATCCGGCGCATTGCTCCGGCGCAGTGCGTCGGCTCTCTTCCCGCGCCCGTCGGACCACCGTCACGGCACGCCGTCACCGACCGTGCCTCCCCGACCATCCGTCCATTCCCGAACAGCTCCGCATCCCCGGACGATCCCCCAGAGGAGTTCCATGTCACGCCTCACCGGCGAACCTCCACGGCCCCGGGCCGCAACCGGTCCGCAGCCTCCCCTCCCACCACGCCGGCGCTCCGCGCTGCGCAACACCGCCGTCGCCCTGGCCGTGCTGCTGGCGGCGGAGTCGGCCGCCGTCATCATGACCACCGGTCAGGCCGTGGCCGTGGGCAAGGAGCAGGCCCCGAAGCCCGTCCGGGCCCAGGGCCCGGCCGAAGCCGCGGACCTGGCCACCGCCCACCTCAAGGCCCGGTTGGAGAACCGCCGCATCGAGGTGGTCGGCGAGCGCACCGAGTCGACCACCACCTGGATCAACCCGGACGGCACCACGACCCTGGACATGGCCTCCGGGCCGATCCGCTACAAGGACCGGTCGGGCCGCCTCCAGCCGATCGACGTCGACCTGGCCCGGCAGTCGGACGGCAGCCTCAAGGCCAAGGGCCACCCCTTCGGCCTCGCGCTGGCCGGTGCCACGCCGCCCGCCGCCGCGTCCGCGTTCAAGGCCTCCGGCGCCCCCGCCGGGGACCAGAAGGCGCCGAGCACACCGCTCGTCTCCCTGGACAACGGCAGCGGCACCACCATGTCGCTGTCCTGGCGCGGCGCCCTGCCCGCCCCCGCGGTGGAGGGCGCCCGGGCCCGGTACGCGAACGCGCTCACCGCCACCGACCTGGTCATCGAGTCCACCCGGACCGGGTTCGAGCAGTTCCTGGAGCTGAAGGACCGCTCGGCGGTGGCCGCCAACGGCAGCGTGACGCTCACCCTCGACGCCGCGGGCCTGCGGGCCCGGCAGAACCCGGACGGCTCGGTGTCGTTCCTCGACCCGAAGACCGGTCAGGAGGCCGGCCAGCTCCCGGCGCCGGTGATGTGGGACGCGAAGGTCGACGAGCGCAGCGGCGAGCACACCCGCACGGCGCCGGTCGCGCTGAAGGTCACCCAGACCGGCGACGCGATCGACCTGACGCTCACCCCGGACGCGGCCTTCCTCAACGACCCGAGGACCACGTACCCGGTGACCATCGACCCCGCGGTCAACATCGGGGTCGGCTTCGACACCTTCGTCCAGCAGGGCTACTCCACCGACGTCTCCGCGCAGACCGAGTTGAAGCTCGGCAACAACGGCTCGGGCCAGGTCGCCCGCTCCTTCCTCCAGTTCCCGATGGCGAAGATCAGCGGGAAGCAGATCACCAGCGGCAAGCTCAACCTCTGGAACTTCCACAGCTGGTCCTGCACCGCGAAGAGCTGGGAGGTCTGGGACACCGGCACGGCCACCACGGCCACCCGGTGGACCGCCCAGCCCAACTGGAACAAGAAGTGGGCCACGTCGACCGCGACGAAGGGCTACTCCAGCTCCTGCAACGACGGTTGGGTGAACCAGGACATCACCTCGCTGGTCAAGGCCTGGGCGGCGAACGGCAACGCCAACAACACCCTGGGCATCCGGGCCACCGACGAGTCCGACCCGTACGGCTGGAAGAAGTTCAACTCCGGCAACGCCTCGTCCAACACGCCGTACCTGTCGGTCACGTACAACACCCCGCCGGCCGTCTCCACGCTGGTCTCCCCGGCGGACACCGTGCGGCTCAACGACGCCACCCCGACGCTGTCCGCCAAGGCGACCGACCCGGACGGCGGCAACATCGCGCTGGACTTCGAGGTCTGGACGTCCACCGGAACCGCGGCCCTCCAGTCCGGACGGACGGGGCTGGCCGCCTCGGGCTCGACGTTCACCTGGACGCCGGGCACCGCGCTCGCGCAGGGCACCTACAAGTGGCGCTCGCGCTCCTGGGACGGCACCGCCAACAGCGCGTGGTCGGCCTTCCGCACGTTCACCGTGGACACCACGGCGCCGGGCACCACCGGCATCTCCTCCGGGGACTTCCCGGCCGGCCAGTGGTCCGGTACCCCCGACGGGAACGGCGATTTCAGCGGCACCTTCACCTTCACCCCGCCCACCAGCGACGTGAAGGACGTCCAGTACCGGCTGGACGGCGGCACCTGGGTGACGGCGGCGACCACCGGTGCGCCGGTCTCGGCGAAGCTCGCCTTCAAGGCGGGCACCCACACCGTCACCGCGCACACCCGTGACGCGGCCGGCAACGTCTCGCCGGACAAGGCGTACACCTTCTACGCGGGCAAGGGCTCCGCGCTGACGGCCCCCGGCCCGGGCGAGCGCCCGGCCCGCCGCACCTCGCTGCTGGCCGAGGGCAACAGCAACTACACCGGCGTGCGCTACCAGTACCGCCGCGGCGAGACCGACGCCTGGAAGGACGTGCCGACCGCCGACGTCACCACGGCCGACGGAAAGCCGGTGGCCGCCTGGCCGTTCGCCGCCCCGGGCGGCAAGCCGGGCGCGCTCACCTGGAACATCACCGACACCCTCGCCGAGAACGGTCCGGTCGACGTCCGCGCCGTGTTCACCGACGGCACCGCCACCGACGCCACCGCGCCGACCACGATCACCGTCGACCGCAACGCCGGTGACGCCCCGGAGACGCCGATCGGCCCGGGCCAGGTCAACACCCTCACCGGTGACCTCACCCTGTCCGCCACCGACGCCCAGGGCTTCGGCCTGAGCGCCGAGCGGTCGTTCTCCTCCCGGCGGCCGCTGAACGGCTCGGCCCAGGAGGGCCAGGCGGCGATCTTCGGCCCGCAGTGGAGTTCCGGCACCTCCGCCGAACTCACCGAGACCGCCTACAGCTACGTCCGCCAGACCTCCCCGACCTCGGTGTCGGTGGTGTCCTCGGACGGCGGCGAGATCGGCTTCACCGCCACCGGTACCGGCGGCTGGAAGCCGGAGCCGGGTGCCGAGGACCTGGCCCTGAGCGGCGCGTTCACCGCCTCCTTCACCCTGAAGGACACCGCCGGCACCACCGTCACCTTCGGCAAGGTCGACCCGGCGGCCACCACCTGGCAGGCCACCGGCTCCTCGCTGCCCAGCAACGACTCCACCACCTCGGTGGTCTCCGAGAAGGTCGTGGCCGGCGGTAGGACCCTGGCCCGGCCCAAGTACGTGTTGGCCCCGACCACCGGCACCGCCTCCGCGGACTGCGCCGCGGCGCCCGCCACCGCCGGCTGCCGCGTGCTGGAGTACGTCTACGCCGGCACCACCACCGCCACCGCGGCCGCCCTGGGCGACGTGGCCGGGCAGGTGAAGCAGATCCGCCTGTGGTCCACCGACCCCGGCGCGGGCAGCGCCACCCCCGTCGTCGTGTCCCAGTACGCCTACGACGAGCAGGGCCGCCTGCGCGAGGTGTGGGACCCGCGGATCAGCCCGGCGCTGAAGACCGCCTACGCCTACGACGCCGCCGGCCGGGTCACCACCGTGACCGAGCCCGGTGAGCTGCCCTGGACGCTGGAGTACGGCAAGGCCGGCAACGCCGCCACGGCCGGCGACGGCATGCTGCTCGCCGCCTCCCGGGCGACCCTCAAGCAGGGCAGCAAGGACGTCACCGACGGCACCGCGACCACCTCGATGGTGTACGACGTGCCGCTGTCCGGCGCCAACGCCCCGTACCCGCTGGGGCCCTCCGACGTCGCCGCCTGGGGCCAGAGCGACGCCCCGACCGACGCCACGGCCGTGCTCCCGCCCGACGCCGTGCCGGCGAGCCACGACGGCAAGGCCCTCGGCACCGCCGCCTACGCCCGCGCCTCGCTCACCTACACCAACGCCTCCGGGCGCGAGGTCAACCTGGCCACCCCCGGCGGCGGGATCACCACCACCGAGTACGACGCGCACGGCAGCCCGGTGCGCACCCTCTCCGCGGAGAACCGCATCCTCGCCCTGGCCACCACCGGCGACGGCCTGAACAAGCTGCGGGCGCTCGGCATCGCCGGCCGCTCCACCGCCGACCGTGCCCAGGTGCTGTCCTCGCTGTCGGTGTACTCGGCGGACGGCAAGCGGCTGGTCGAGCAGTACGACCCGCTGCAGCTGGTCACCCTGGAGCACGACCTGGCCGCCTCCGGCACCGCCCCGGCCCTCGCGGCCGGCGCCGAGGTCCCGGCCCGGGCCCACACCGTCACCGGCTACGACGAGAACCGCCCGGCGGACGCCGCGGCCAGTGACCGCGAGACCTCGGTCGCGGTCGGCGCCCGGATCGACGGCTACGCCGCCGACGCGGACGTGCGCACCACCGCCACCGCCTACGACTGGGCCCAGGGCCTGCCCACCCGCACCGTGCAGGACCCGGCCGGACTGAAGATCACCACCGCCACCGGCTACGACGCCGCCGGCCGGGTCGTCTCGCAGTCCCGGCCGAACTCCACCGGCTCGGACGCGGGCACCACCGTCACCACGTACTACGGCACCGGTGCCACCGGCGCGTGCGCCGGCCACCCGGAGTGGGCCGGACTGGTCTGCTCCACCGCCCCGGCCGCACCCGTCAGCGGCGGCAGCGCCCCGGCGCAGACGCCCACCAAGACGTACCAGTACGACCGCTGGGGCAACGTCACCGTCCTCACCGAGGTCGCCAACGGCGTCACCCGCACCACCACCCGCGGCTACGACGCCGCCGGGCGCCTGACCAAGGTCTCCGTGACGGGCGGCACCGGCACCGCCGTGGCCGACACCGTGTACGGCTATGACCCGGCCACCGGCCAGGCGTCCAGCATCGCCAACGGCAGCGCGACCGTCACCCAGGGCTTCGACCGGCTCGGCCGCCCCGTCTCCTACGACGACGGCGCCGGGAACGTCACCACCACCGAGTACGACCGGCTCGACCGCGTGGTGAAGAAGTCCGACTCGGTGCCCTCCAGCGTCACCTACGGCTACGACACCGCCAAGGACCCGCGCGGCCTGCCCACCTCCATGACCGACTCGGTCGCGGGCACCTTCACCGCCGGCTACGACGTCGAGGGCCGGGTGGTCTCCCAGACCCTGCCCGGCGGCAACACCCTCACCAGCAGCTACGACAGCCGGGGCATCCAGACCGGCAAGACCTACGCCAACCAGTCCGGCACCGTACTGCTCGCCGACACCGCGGCCTACACCGTCCACGGGCAGCAGGCCGGCCGCACCCAGACCGACGGCAGCAGCACCACCGACTCCTACACCTACGACGCCACCGGCCGTCTGCTGAGGACGGTCTCCGGCAACGGCCTGGACTGCACCACCCGCAGCTACGCCTTCGACCGGAGCAGCAACCGCACCAACCGCACCACGGTCGGCGACGACTGCGACCCGGCCACCGCCGACGCCGTCACCGCCACCGAGAACCACACCTACGACGCCGCCGACCGCATCACGGACGCCGGTTACGCGTACGACGCCTACGGCCGCACCACGGCGCTGCCCAAGGGCACCCAGCTGAGCTACTTCGCCAACGACCTGGTCCGCGGCGAGACCCTCGGCAGCACCCGCAGGACCTGGGACCTGGACGCCGCCGGCCGCCTCGCCACGGCCACCACGGAGACCAGGGCCGACGACGGGACCTGGACGGTCACCGCCCGCGCCACCAACCACTACGACGGCTCGGACGACAGCCCGTCGTGGACCCGCGAGGTCGACGGCAAGCTCACCCGCAACGTCACCGACCTCACCGGTCAGCTGGTCGCCGCCACCGGCACCGACGGCGGCGCGATCCTGATCCTGACCAACCTCCACGGCGACGCCTCCGTCCAGATGTCGCCCGACGGCACCCAGGACCTCGCCGTCTACCACTACGACGAGTACGGCAACGTCGTCGACGCCACCGGCGCCACCGAGTACGGCTGGCACGGCGGACAGCTGCGGGCCACCGACTCCGTCAGCGGCCTGGTCCTGATGGGGGTCCGGGCCTACGACCCGACCACCGGCCGCTTCCTGCAGACCGACCCGGTCCTGACCGGCTCGCCGAACGCCTACGGCTACCCGGTCGACCCGATCACCACCGACGACCTCGACGGCCTGCGCTGGCTGAAGAAGTGGACCGCCAAGCTCAGCAAGGCCGGTGCGGCCAACGTCGCCAAGCAGCTGAAGAAGACCGGCAAGATCAGCTCGATCATCGGACTGATCGTCGCCCTCTTCCCGCACTACGTCGCGAAGATCATCGGCGGCATCCTCAAGGTCATGGGCTCGCTGCTGAAGAGCTGGGGCAAGGCCATCGAGAAGGCCAACAACCGACGCGGCAGCCGGGGGGTGAGCATCACCATCGGCGTCTGGCAGGACCACATCTGGACGGTGCCGTACGGCAGGAGCGAGATCAAGACCCGCTACTGATCCGCCGGGGCGCTCCCCCAACGGCGTGACGCACCACCACGAGGCCGGCCGGCCCGGGGCACTCCCGGGCCGGCCGGTCCGGTGTTCCCGGGGGGCCGATCCGGTGTTCCCGGGGGCGGAGCCGGCCCGGTGTTCCCGGGGGCGGCCGGACGCCACCGGACGCGGCCGAACACGGCCAGGACCGACGCCGGCCGAGCACGCATGGACGCTCGCGGACGACACGCGGTGCCCGCAGCGGCAACCGTCCGCACCCGCTCGGCCCTAGCGTGGGCGCACCGCAGCGGCCCGCTGCCCGAGTGGAAAGAGAGCCCAGCCCATGCCGTTCATCACCGTCGGCCAGGAGAACACCACCCCCATCGAGCTGTACTACGAGGACCGCGGCTCGGGGCAGCCGGTGGTCCTGATCCACGGCTTCCCGCTGGACGGGCACTCCTGGGAGCGGCAGAGCGCCGCGCTGCTCGACGCCGGCTACCGCGTGATCACCTACGACCGCCGCGGCTTCGGCCAGTCCTCCCAGCCGGCCACCGGCTTCGACTACGACACCTTCGCCGCCGACCTGAACACCGTGCTGGAGACCCTCGACGTCCAGGACGCCGT
Organism: Kitasatospora sp. NPDC048194; assembly: GCF_043202455.1. Taxonomy (NCBI): domain Bacteria; kingdom Bacillati; phylum Actinomycetota; class Actinomycetes; order Kitasatosporales; family Streptomycetaceae; genus Kitasatospora; species Kitasatospora sp. NPDC048194. The sequence goes on along the minus strand of NZ_JBIDAK010000016.1, from coordinate 11,461 downwards.
GCTGGTCGGCTTCTCGATGGGCACCGGCGAGGTCGCCCGCTACGTGGCCCGCTACGGCTCCGCCCGCGTCGCCAAGGTCGCCTTCCTGGCCTCCCTGGAGCCGTACCTGCTGAAGACGGACGACAACCCGGACGGCGCCGCCCCGAAGGAGTTCTTCGACGGGATCGTCGCCGCGGTGAAGGCCGACCGCTTCGCCTACTACACCGACTTCTACCGGGACTTCTACAACCTGGACGAGAACCTCGGGACCAGGATCAGCGAGGAGGCCGTCCGCAACAGCTGGAACGTCGCCGCGGGCGGCGGCGCCTACGCCGCCTCGGCCGCGCCGTCCACCTGGTACACCGACTTCCGGGCCGACATCCCCCGCATCGACGTGCCGGCCCTCATCCTGCACGGCACGGGCGACCGCATCCTGCCGATCGACAACACCGGCCGCCCGTTCCACCGGGCGCTGCCCTCGGCCGAGTACGTGGAGATCGAGGGCGCGCCGCACGGCCTGCTGTGGACCCACGCCGAGGAGGTGAACGCCGCGCTGCTGGCCTTCCTCGCCAAGTAGCCGCGCCGGGCGGCCTGCCCGCCCGGCGATGCGCGGAAGCCCCGGGCTCCCCCGTCATGCGGGACGGGAGAGCCCGGGGCTTTCCGCGTTCCGCTCCGGCCGCCGGGAACACCGCCGGCGGGTGCGCCGGCGGACCGGCGGCTCCGGCACGGACGGACCGGAGACGGTGCGCCGGCGGGCCGGAGAGGCCGGTGCGCTGACGGACGGGAGACGGTGCGCTGAGTTCACCCGGGCCAGAGTGACGAGGGCCGTCCCGGGCGCCTCCGGGCCGGAGCGGCCGCGGCGCTCGTGGGCGAGCGCCGCGAGCAGGTCCAGCGCCGTGGTCGAGAGCGGGACGCCAGGTGCGGCTCCCCCGTACCGGCCGACCGGGACAGGCATTCCAGGTAGGCCACCACCAGTCGGGCGGTGTCGTCGCCGGTGTCGAACGCCGTTCCCGTGCTCCTTGCGGTGGGTGCCGGGGCGGGGCGGCGGCTGGCGGGCGCCGTTCGGCGGGGCGTGGGTCACCACGGGAAGGAGGCCGACGGAGCCGGCCACGGGGCCGACGCCCCGGCCGACGACGCGCACCGGCAGGTGCACCGCGGCGGCACCGGCGTCCGCACGGTCCAGGTGGCCGCCGCCGAACCCGGCGCGGGCCGGGCCGTGGGGGGCGGCGTCCAGATCGGCCACGTGTTCCAGGTCGCCCACTCCGCCGGCGTGACGCCGGGGTCGGGGATCCGAACGGCCCGGGTGAGCCCGGGGCCTCTCCTGGTCGGACAGGTCACAGCGTTCATGCCACCCTCCGCATGCCGTCGACGGTGGTGCTGACCCCGAGTACGGACGGCCGGGTGGCGTCGGAACCTGCCGCCGGAACCCGGTCGGAGGGGCGACCCGGTGGCCGACCGGCCGTCCTGCCATTCACGCTAGCGGCAGCGCGGCGGCGGACCGCGGTACCCCGGACGGAACCTCGCAGCCGGAGCGGTACCTCGGTACTACGCGGGTCGAGCCGGTCGGACCGCCGCCCGCTGCGCAGGCTGCCGACCGGTGCCGGTGCCGCCGCCGGGCTCCTCCCGAACGGGCGTCCCGGCGGTCACGGGTTGCCGAGGGCGGCCTCTTCCCGGTCGAGGTCGTGCTGGACGCGGCGGCGGGTGGTGTCGCTGATCCGGTGCTCGTCGTAGAGGCGGTGCAACTCGGCGCTCTGGACGGCGATGACCTCGCGGCGCAGCTGGCGGTAGGCGGTGTCGGCGGTGGTGCCGTCGGGGGTTTCCGGGGTGCGGTCGAGGCGGGCGGTGAGGGCGCGGCGGAGCCGGTCGAGGGCGGTGTCGGGGACGGCTTCCAGTTCGGCGAGGTGTTCGACGTGGTGGAGGGCGGCGCGGTTGAGGGCGTCGCGGGTGTCGTCCTCCTCGCGGGCGGTGTGTTCGGGTTCGAGGGCGAGTCCGGAGCGGTTGACGACGGCGGCGAGGGTGAGGCCCTGGACGACGAGGGTGAAGACGACGACGGCGGTGGTGAGCACCAGGACGAGGGGGCGTCCGGTGAGTGCGGTGCCGTCGTCGGCGAGCAGCGGGATGGAGAGGGCGGCGGCGAGCGGCATGACGCCGCGGGTGCCGGCCCAGGTGACCACCCCGGCGACCCGCCAGGACAGCCGGCCGCTGCCGTGGCCGGGTTTGACGCCGCGGGTGAGCGGCAGGGTGGAGAGGACGCGGACGGTGATCAGGACGGCGGCCAGGGCGAGCGCCTGGAGCGGCCACCAGCCGGTTCCGGCGGGCAGGTCCCGTACGAGGGTGGGCAGTTCAAGGCCGACGATGCTGAAGACGACGCTCTCCAGCAGGAAGACCACCACGGCGTGGACGGCGTGCAGTTGCAGCCGGATGTGGGCGTCGGTGAGCCGGTGGCCGGAGCGGCCGAGCAGCACCCCGGCGACCACCACGGACGTGACGCCCGAGGTGTGCGCGGATTCGGCCAGCACGTACGCCGCGTACGGAGTGACCAGCGCGATCACCGTCTCCAGCACCGGGTCGGTGGTGCGGCGGCGCACCAGCCACACCAGGCCCGCGACGGCGGCGCCGACCAGGCTGCCGCCCCCGCCGAGCAGCAGGAACTCCCCGCCCGCCGCCGGAAGGCTGACCGAGGCGCCGACGGCCACCGCGATGCCGATGGCGACCTTGAACAGGACGAGCGAGGTGGCGTCGTTGAACAGGCTCTCCGCCTGCACCAGCACCTGGAGCCGCCCCGGCAGGGCGAGGCGGCGGCCGAGCGCGGTGACGGCCACCGGGTCGGTGCTGGAGAGCACGGCGCCGAGGACGAAGGCCATCGCGGGCGGCAGCCCGGCGACGGCGACGGCCGTGAAGCCCACGGCGGCGGCGGAGGCGAAGACCAGCCCGAAGGAGAGGATCGTCACCGGGCGCCAGACCGTGCGCAGGTCGCGCAGCGACAGCTCCTCGGCGGAGGCGTAGAGCAGCGGTGGCAGGACCACCGTGCCGATGATCTGCGGGGGGACGTGCAGGGCGGGGACGCCCGGTACCAGTGCGACCCCGATGCCGGCCAGGACCAGCAGCGACGGCGCGGGCACCCGCAGGCGCCGGGCGAAGGTGGCCACCGTCGTGGCCAGGACCACCAGGACGAGAACGATCGCCACACTGTGCATCGGTGGAGAGGACCCCTCGCAAGAATCGGGGTCACCGCCGCCGGATCGCTGCAGTCATCCCCCGCGCCGACCAGGCTTCCCGGCACACCTGTGGTCATCTTATCGGGGCTTTAGCGGCGATCCGCAGGAGCGGAGGGCGCGGGCCCGCCCTCCCCCGCTACATCCGCATGCGCAGGCGGCAGACCACCGCGTCGGTGTGCCGGCGCAGGGCGCGGTCGATCACGGCGCCGCGCCGGTTCTGCAGGGCGCGCTGCCACCAGTGGGCGGGCTCGACCTCGGGGATCAGCACGGTCACCCGGTCGTAGACGTGCTCCGCTCCCAGCTCGTTGACGAAGGCGGCGATCGGCCGGCCCAGTCGGCGGTGCTCGTCCGGGATCTCCACCAGCGGCACGCCCGGCCGCCACAGCTCCCAGTCCCGCCGCAGTGCTTCCGCCGGGGCAGGCTCGTGGACGACGGTGACCGCCATGACCTCGTCGCCCAGCGACAGCGCCGCCGACAGGCCGTCCCGGGTCAGCCGGCTGATCGCGGTGACCGGGACGACGACCAGGCTGCGCCGGCGGATGACCGCGCCGGGCACCCGGCCGAGCTCCAGGCGCTCGCCGATCCGTGCGTAGCCGCGGTGGATCGCCTCGAAGAGCAGCACCAGCAGCGGCAGGGCCACCACGATGCCCCAGGCGCCCTCGGTGAACTTGGTGCCGGTGACGACCAGGGCGGCGACACCGGTGAGCAGCGCGCCGAAGCCGTTCAGGGCGGCCTTGGAGCGCCAGCCGTGCGGGCGGTGCCGGTGCCAGTGCCGGACCATGCCGACCTGGCAGACGGTGAAGCCGACGAACACGCCGATGGAGAACAGCGGCACCAGGCTGTTGACGTCGCCGCCGGAGCCGGCCAGCAGCGCCGCGGACGCCGCGGCCAGGAACAGTACGCCGTACCGGTACACCTGGCGGTCGGCGCGCAGCGTGAAGACGTGCGGGAGGTGGTTGTCGCGGGCGAGGAGGTCGAGCAGCACCGGCAGGCCGCCGAAGGAGGTGTTGGCGGCCAGGCCGAGCAGGACGACGGTGGCGGACTGGACGACGTAGAAGCCGGCGCCGTGGCCGAGCGAGGCGTCGGCGAGCTGGGCGAGCACGGTGACGCCCTCGACGGGCTGGAGGTGGAAGCGCCCGATCAGCACGGCCAGCCCGATCAGCATCACGCCGAGCAGCGCGCCGAGGGCGACCTCGGTGTGCTGGGCCCGCCTGACCCGCGGGGTCCGGAAGGAGGGGACGGCGTTGGCCACCGCCTCCACCCCCGTCAGCGCCGAGCAGCCGGCCGCGAAGGCCCTGAGCAGCAGCAGCGCGCCCACGGTGGTGGCGTTCTCGGCGAGCGCCGAGGCGTGCCCGGCGGCGGCCGCGGTGCTCGCCGGGGCGTCCCGGAACAGCCCCACCGCGATGATCGCCAGGATCGACAGCACGAACACCGCCGTCGGTGCCATGAACCAGCGCGCCGACTCCGCTATGCCCCGCAGGTTGACGGCGGTGACCAGGGCGAGCACGCCCAGGCAGAGCCAGACCCGCTGGCCGTACAGGCCCGGCACCGCCGAGGTCAGCGCGGCCACACCGGCGGTGACCGAGACCGCCACGTTCAGCACGTAGTCGATCACCAGTGAGGCGGCCGCCGTCAGGGCCGTCCGACGGCCCAGGTGCGCCTTGGCGACCGCGTAGGAGCCGCCGCCGTCCGGGAACGCCGCGATCACCTGCCGGTAGGAGGCCACCAGCACCGCCAGCAGCACCGCGATCGCCACCGTCACCGGCAGCGTGAAGCCCAGCCCGTACGAACCGGCCGCGGCCAGCACCAGCACGATCGACTCCGGCCCGTACGCCACCGAGGCCATCGCGTCCAACGACAACGCCGCCAGGCCGCCCGGAGCGGTGAGCCGGTGCCGCTCCTGTCCGGCGCCGGTATCCGGCGGCGCGGGGTCGACGGCGGCGGTGGCGGTGGCGGTCGGAATCGTGGTCTCTGGCATCGGTGGCTCCTCGATCGTGATGCCGACGATCGTGGTCCCGCCCGCCGGGCCGGCCTCCGGTTCGTACAGGCTCTTGACGCCGGCGGCGCCGACCTTGACGCGATCTTGACGAGCCGGGCAGCGACCCGCGCCGTGAGCCGGCCGCTGGGGCACCGCCCGTCCGCCCCGCCGGACGGCGGGCCGCAGGGCCCGAGGGCGTGCACCCGGCTCGCTCCGGAGCGCTGGGGCCCCGCGCACCGCCGGGACGCCCGGCGGGCGCCGTGCCGCGCAGCGATGGCGGCCCCTGGGGCTGGTCACAGCGGGTCACGGGCCGCCTCGGCAGCCCCAGGGGCCGGCGGCGACGTGCGGTTCGCGGCAGTACGGGTAGAAATGGCGTATGCGTAAGTTGCGCCCGTTCGGGGCGCGGGGTCGCCGGCCGTGGCGGGCGTCCCGCCCTCCGCCGTCCGAGGGCGGTCGGGGTTCCGGGCCGGGCGGCGGTCGGCCCGCGCGGGGGCGGCCGGCGTCGCACTTCGGCTTGCGGAGCGTAGCCGGCCAGGCGTTCCTGTGGCAGCTGACGGTCCTGCTGGTGCTCGCCGCGCTCGGGATCACCGCCCTGGTGGTCCGGACCACGAGCAGTGCCCACGCCGACGCCCGGCACCGGTCGCTCGCCGTCGCGGAGGGCTTCGCGAACTCGCCCGGCCTGGCCGCGGCGCTGCGGTCGCCCGACCCCACCGCGGTGCTCCAGCCGCTCGCCGCGGCCGCCCAGCAGGGCGCGGGCGTCGACTTCGTCGACGTGCTGAGCACCGACGGGGTCCGGTACACCGATCCGCTGCCGGAGCTGGTCGGGCAGCGCGTCCAGGGCGACATCAGCCGGGCGGCGGCGGGGCAGTCCTTCACGGAGGTCTTCCAGGGCTCCCCGCAGAACGCGGTCCGGGCGCTCGTCCCCGTCAAGGACGCGGACGGCAGGGTCGTCGGGCTGGTCGCCACCGGCGTGCAGACCACGGACGTCAGTGCGACCGTGGACCGCCAGCTGCCGGTCCTGATCGGCGCCGCGGCGGGCGCCGTCCTCGTCGCCGCCGGTGGAGCGGTGCTGGTGAGCAGGCACCTGCGCCGCCAGACCCACGGCCTGGGGCCGGTCGAGATGACCCGGATGTACGAGCACCACGACGCCGTGCTGCACGCGGTCCGCGAGGGCGTGCTGATCATGGACGCCGACCAGCGGTTGATGCTCGCCAACGACCAGGCGCGGCAGCTGCTCGACCTGCGCCCGGACGCGGAGGGCCGGCGGCTGGACGAGCTGGGCCTGGACCCTGGCATGGCGGCCCTGCTGGCCTCGGGGCGGACGGTCACGGACGAGGTGCACCCGGCCGGGGGCCGCCTGCTGGCCGTCAACCTCCGGCCGATGGCCGTCCGCAGCGGGCCCGCCGGTTTCGTGGCGACGCTGCGGGACACCACCGAGCTGCGTGCGGTGGCCGGGCGGGCGGAGGAGACCCGGGAGCGGCTGCGGCTGCTGTACGAGGCGGGCGACCGGATCGGCACCACTCTGGACGTCGTCGCGACGGCGCAGGAACTGGCGGACGTGGCGGTGCCCCGGCTCGCCGACTTCGTCAGCGTCGACCTGCTGGAGGAGCTGATGGGCGGGGACGAGCCCGCCCCCGGACCGGTCACCGGTGGGGTGCTGCGCCGAGTGGCCCACCGGTCCGTGCTGGAGGGCGAACCGGAGGCGGTGGTCCGGGCGGGCGAGATCGACTTCCACCCGGAGGACTCGCCCCACCTGCGCAGCATGGCCACCGGGCGCTCCGAACTGCACCGGGCACCGGACGCGGCCGTCACGGCATGGCTGGCCGAGGATCCGGCACGGGCCGCCAAGGCCGACACGTACGGATTCCACTCCTGGATCCAGGTGCCGGTGATCGCCCGGGGCACGCCCCTGGGCGTGGTGGAGTTCGTCCGCTCGCGCAACGCCGAGCCGTTCGACGAGGACGACCTGGCCCTGGCTGAGGAGTTGGTCGCCCGGGCGGCGGTCGCCCTGGACAACGCCCGGCGCTTCACGCGGGAGCGCAGCACGGCGCTCGACCTGCAACGGAGTCTGCTGCCCCAGCGGCTCCCGGAGCTCTCCGCCGTGGAAGCCGCCTTCCGCTACCTGGCGGCCGACCCCCGGTTCGGCGTGGGCGGCGACTGGGTCGACGTGATCCCGCTGTCCGGCGCGCGGGTGGCGCTGGTGGTCGGGGACGTGACCGGGCGCGGTCTGCGGGCCTCCGCCGTGATGGGGCAGCTGCGCTCCGCCGTCAGGACCCTCGCCGACGTCGACCTCACACCGGAGGAACTGCTCACCCAGCTCGACGACCTGGTCATCCGGCTGGCCGCCGACACCGCCCCGGCCCCGGACGCCGCGACCGCCGGAGAGGTCGCCGCCACCTGCCTGTACGTCGTCTACGACCCCGTGTCGGGCTGCTGTTCGGCGGCCAGCGCCGGCCACCCGGCGCCCGCCGTGACCCACCCGGACCGCACCACGGCCGTTCTGGAACTGCCCGCCGGTCCTCCGCTCGGCCTGGGCGGGCTGCCCTTCGAAGCCGCCGAGACGGTGCTTCCCGAGGGCAGCCTGCTCGCCCTCTACACCGGCGGCCTGGTCGCCTCCCCGCAGCGCGCGCTGGACGCCGGACTCGACGAGCTGCAGGGCCTCCTGGCCGGCTCGGACGGCTCGCTGGAGACCCGGTGCGACCGGATCGTGCGGGCCCTGGTGCCGGAGCACCCCGCCGACGACGCCGTCCTGCTGCTCACCCGGGTCCGGCGGCTGGACGACGCCCGGGTCGCGACCTGGGCGGTGCCCGCCGACTTCGCGGCGGTCGCCGACGTCCGGGCCGACGCCGTCCGCCGCCTGACGGCATGGGGCCTGGAGGACGCCGCCTTCGTCACCGAACTGGTCGTCAGCGAACTCGTCACCAACGCCATCCGCTACGGCAGGGAACCGATCCAGCTACGGCTCATCAACGACCGCTCGCTGATCTGCGAGGTCTCCGACGGCAGCAGCACCGCACCGCACCTGCGCCGGGCCAGGATGTTCGACGAGGGCGGCCGCGGCCTGCTGCTGGTCGCCCAGCTCACCCAGCGTTGGGGCACCCGGCAGTCCGCGCACGGCAAGACCATCTGGTGCGAGCAGGACCTCGCCGAGGACGGCTGAGCGGCGATCAGGTGGCGGGGAGGCTGTTCGCCAGTTCCCGGAACCGTGCGGAGGGCCGCATCATGCCGTTGTCGCCGACGTTCAGGTTCTCCAGCCAGCCGTCCCGGTACCAGAAGATCGACGAGGTCAGCGGGGCGGGATCCTTGATCTGGAGCTGCTTGGACAGGTCGATCATGAACCGGATCGCGTTCAGCGACGCGCCGCTGCGGATCGGCGCCGCGCAGAACGCGTTCCTCGTCGGCAGGGTGACCAGGGCGCCGTGGGGCAGCTCGACGCCGCCCAGGGCGTTCTCCAGGCGCAGGGCCTGGGCGGCTCCGGGCCACGCCCCCTTCCCGTTGACGGCGTAGAGGACGTCGCCGTTCGACGCGTTGAAGGACTGCCGGTTGAGCGGCTCGCCGGCCAGGTTGGCGAAGGCCCGCTCCCAGAGCTCCGCCCGGCTGACGCTCCACTGGTCGGCCGCGTGCTCGGCTATCGACAGGGCCTCCGTCGTCCCGCCGCGCTTGCCGCCGTCCACGCACAGGACGACCGACAGCTCGTCGTCGATCGGCCGGGCCATCGGGTCGGGGCCCAGGACACGGGTCGGGGTGACCAGCAGGCGCAGGCGGTCCCGGACCTCGAAGACGGAGATCCTGGCCAGCGCCTTGCACGGGCCGTGCTCGTCGCACAGCGGCTTCGGAAGGTTCTTGCGGTTGCCGAACAGCGGCACGGGTGGCTCCTCCGGTTCGATGCGGTGTCAGGCCGAGGCCACAGCATCCCATCGGAGCTCGCCGCCGTCCCGGAGATTTCCCGATCCGCGGCCGGCCCCCGACCGGCCGCTGCCCGCCGTTCGGACCCCGCCACCTGCGGTGTCGGTCGTCCGACAGTCGTCTGCCGGTGGCCTGCCGGTGCTCTGCCGGTGCTCCGGTGCGGCCGTCAGCCGGATGACGGCGACCCGAAGGCGGCGCCTGACACCTTTCAGGAGCGGCCGACCGGAGCCATCGGGCGGCCCGATCCTGAAGGAGTCACCATGCGCACACCCGTCACGATCATCGGCGCCGGGCTCGGCGGTCTCACCCTGGCCCGGGTCCTGCACCTGCACGGAATACCGGTCACGGTGCACGAGGCCGAGCCCTCCCCGTCGGCGCGGAGCCAGGGCGGCATGCTCGACATCCACGACTACAACGGGCAACTCGCCCTGCGGGCGGGCGGTCTGACGGAGGAGTTCCGCGCCATCATCCTGGAGGGCCGCCAGGCGATGCGGGTGCTGGACCCCGACGGGTCCGTCCTGTTCGAGACGGCCGACGACGGCACGGGCGGGCGCCCCGAGGTGCAGCGCGGCGACCTGCGGCGGATCCTGCTCGACTCGCTGCCCGCCGGCACCGTCCGGTGGGGCCGGAAGGCGACCGCCGTCCGGCCGCTGGGCGGCGGCCGTCACGAGGTGGCGTTCGCCGACGGCGGCAGCGTCGTCACGGACCTGCTGGTCGGCGCGGACGGCGCGTGGTCGCGCGTCCGGCCTCTGCTCTCGGCCGCGCGGCCCGAGTACACCGGCAGGTCGATCGTCGAGACGTACCTGTTCGACGCCCGCACCCGGTACCCGGCCACCGCGCGGGCGGTCGGCGGCGGGTCGATGATCGCGTCGTCGCCGGGCCGGGAGATCTTCGCCCACCGGGAGAGCGGCGACACCCTGCACGCCTACGTGGGGATCAGCGAGCCGCTGGACTGGTTCGCGGACATCGACGTCACCGACACGGCCGCGGCCACCGCGCGGATCGCACGGGAGTTCACCGGCTGGGCGCCGGAGCTCACCGCGCTGATCACCGAGGCGGACGGCGCACCGGTCCTGCGCCACCTCTATGCCCTCCCGGGCGGGCACCGGTGGGAGCGGGTGCCGGGGGTGACCCTGCTCGGGGACGCCGCCCACCTCTCCCCGCCGAACGGCGAAGGCGCCAACCTGGCGATGCTCGACGGCGCCGAGCTCGGCGGGGCGCTCGCCGCGCACCCCGGTGACGTGGAGGCCGCGCTCTCCGCGTACGAGCAGGCGATGTTCCCCCGCAGCGCGGAAGCCGCCGCCTGGCTGCCGGAGGGCGGTGCCGGGGGCGACGTGGGCCAGGCCCTGATCGAGCTCATCAGCGGGCACGGCCGGTGATCGGCTGAGCCGACCCCGGCTCCGGCCCCGGCTGCGCCGACGACCCGGCAGGCCGGGGCCGGGTAGGCCGGGCCGGGGCCGGGCGGTGCGGGCCTGGCAGCGGTCCGCACCGCCCGGGCGGTCCTACCCGCGCGCGGGCTCCAGCACGAAAACGGGGATCACCCGGTCCGTCTTCTGCTGGTAGTCGGCGTACGGCGGGTACGCGGCGACCGCGCGCTCCCACCACTGCGCCCGCTCGTCCCCGGTCACCTCACGCGCCGTCATCTCCTGGCGCACGGGCCCGTCCTGGAGCTCCACGTGCGGGTCGGCCTTCACGTTGAAGTACCAGACCGGGTGACGCGGGAAGCCGCCCTTCGAGGCGACCGCCGCGTACCGCCCCCCGTGCTCCACGCGCATCACCGGGACCTTGCGGATCTTGCCGCTCTTCGCGCCGCGCGTCGTGAGGATGACGACGGGCAGGCCCGTGTCCCAAAGCGTCGTTCCCTGCGTGCCACCCGAGCTCTCGTACAGCTCGACCTGGTCGCGCACCCACTGGGCCGGACTCGGCTCGTACTCGCCCTCGAGCGGCATCGCATTCACCCCGTCGTCAGGTAGAGCGCAGCGTGCCCGTGACCGGCCGGGACGAGGACCGTCGAGACCCTGGTTCCCGTTCCGGCCGGAGGCACCTCCAAGGTGACGGAGCCTATCGGGTGCCACCCGGATGTTCGGGCAAGGAGCCCCCGGGCCGTTCGGCGCTCCCGCCGACGCGCGGCTCCGCGCGCGGTGGCAGCTCCGCTCACCGGTCAGCTCCGACGGCCGCGCCATAGATCGGGTACCTCCCCACCGACCGGCGCCGGTGTCGGCGCCGGTGCCGACCTCCTGCGACCGCTTCAGGGGCGGAGGGCGGTCCGGCTCAGGGCTGTCCGCTCCTCGGTCACGCCCGGTGCACCGGTGCGGGCGGGCAGTAGGATCAACGGCGTTGTCACCCGTACCCCGCTGGTAGGAGGCTTTTCCATGGCTCA